>JACRNJ010000075.1 GCA_016219285.1 Deltaproteobacteria bacterium | reverse complement strand
TCATCAATGGATTCGGGAAATAATACGACCTGATCTCTGCTGACTCCTGTTATGTATGACACAATCACTCCTTTTAATGTTTTTTTATGGAGTCATTATATCAAATATGGTATGTATTGAAAGGAGTTTTCACACAGTCTGTATCTCCGTTATGTTCTTTGGAGGAATCCATATATACATCTCGTGCAAGATAAGAAAAATCAGCGCCGTTTTTAAGACCATCATATAAGACTTCGGCCTCTTCTTTATCTGTAATATGTATCATCCTTAACAACACCTTGTTATATCCCCGGTATCTTTCCCTGTTTTCATCATAATATCTAAGGATATCTTTTTCGTCAACCTTTACCTCAGGGAAAATCATCTTTCTCTTAAATTGCTCTATAAGTTGCATGTCTCTGTATTTCTTTATCTTTGTCTTAATCTCGTTATCATCCCAATACTTCCTGCTCATTGCCTCATGGTCAAGAATTTTATGAAGGATGCGCCTATCCAAGGCATCCCTTATTATCCCCTCACTCAGCGCCTTTGAAACATAAAAACTACTTAATACCTCCATACCTAATATTGATTCACCATTAACCTTCGCTATAGGCTTGTCCAAAAGTTCAGCTTTGTCGAGAGACAATGCAGTTAACGATTCATCATGTATCTTTACTTCTGCCTTTTGCCGAATCTCTGCAAAATATTCCCTTTCCCTTGCCTTTGATTTTTCATTTAAAAACAATTTCTTTATTTCTTCTTTATCCATAGCTGGCACATTTCTTGGCTCTTTCTTTTTGTCAGAAATATCCGCCCCTTTATTTGTCTCTTCCTTTACAGCATCCATTTTCTTCCTATTATCCTTTTCTTTATCGGGTTTTTCTTGTGCCATTCTCTTCAACTGTTCCTGATAATAGTCTTCTATTTCTTCATCCGCTACCGTAATCTTATTTAACACCTCATCCTGACGAAGCCTCTCAAGAAACAGATTTATGACATAGGTATCCATGCTTATTATAAAATCTGTTTCTTTATCAAGCCCAAGGCTCTTAGCCTCTATTGACATAAGCTTATTATCTATAAGCTCACCCAGCAACTTATCTGCGTCCTGTATTGCAACAGGGCTTTGATCAGGAAGCGCTTTGTCTGTCCGGTTGCTTTTACGCAGCTTGTTTATCTCATCCAAAAATTCATCCTTTGTAATTACCTCATTTCCGATTTTGGCAATATATATCTCTTGCTTCTTGGAGGTAAATGGCCAGAACCCTGATGAATCTGACGGATTGAGTATAGTTGCAAAAACCATTACCGTTATAGCTACAAAAACTGCATCCCTCAATCTCAAGTTTGAGTTTGATATACTTATCATCATCTCCTCATCTTCTTGCTCATGTCAAACCAAGCAAGCTGGCCGTTGTTCTATATCAATAGCTCAGGCTGTTATTTGGGCAATCGTCATAGGCAATGTATCTCCTATCTTAATTATAGCTGTCTATATAATATTATCGGCTGCAAACCGCTTGTCGGAATTTTAAGTTTTCCAATATGGCTTATCTATGCCCAAAAAAAGACATTGATTTTTGGGGAAACCTGCTTGCCCTTGACAGACGTTTCACCTGTCAAGGGCAAGCAGGTCAGACAACACACCCCTAAATCCCCTCTCGAGAGGGGACTAAAGGGTGTGTTATTTACGCTGAGCCACAACCCACCCCTTTATCCCCTCCTTGGAGGGGACTAAAGGGGTGGGTTGTGGGGAGTAAAAATTGTCCGACAACGAAGCATGGCAGTCAAATCGCAGGTTTGTAAAATAGCCATTTTTTCAATCGCTATTTTACGGAGGGAGGGGTAAACTGGAGGTAAGGTTAAGGTTAAGGTTGAGGATAATGATAAGGTTAAGTCTGTAAGGTTTCTTTCCGCCTTAACCTTAGCCTCAGCCTGCTTCTGCTCTTACATACGTCCCGCTTCTGCCCCCAGTCTTTTTTACAAGCCTTATATCGGAGATGGTCATTGCTTTATCAATAGCCTTGCACATGTCGTATATGGTTAGGGCAGCGGCTGAGACTGCTGTCAACGCCTCCATTTCCACGCCTGTCTGGCTGGAAACCTTTACGCTTGCGGTTATCTCAACATAGTTTTTTTTAATTTGAGGCTCAAAAGATATATCTACAGAGGTTATGTTCAGGGGATGGCATAATGGTATTATATCACCTGTTTTTTTTGCTGCCATGACGCCGGCAATTCTTGCAACACCAAGCACATCGCCTTTTTTAACCTCATTGGTAAGCACAGCCTGCAATGTGGCGCTTTGCATAAAAATCCTTGCTTTTGCAACCGCCTCTCTTGTTGTTATTCCCTTGTCAGTTACATCAACCATTTTTGCTTTGCCGTATTTATCTATGTGGGTGAGTTTCATATATGATTTTCGATTTTAGATTTACGAATTTAAAATCTAAAATCGTAAATCTAAAATCGTAAGTTATTTTACCTCCACTATCTTCCCCTTTTTTATTTCAAGTATAAAAGGGGTTTTCACAGCCTCTCTATTACTGTCAAATGTAATATTGCCAGTTGCCCCAGGAAAGCCTCTCAAATTAGCAAGATTTACCCTCACATCTTCCCTATGATCCACGATAGAAGCATTCGGGGGCCTGCCCTTGACAGGTGAAACGTCTGTCAAGGGCAGGCTTCTGACTTCTGCCCCTTGATTAAAACCTTCAAGGGCAGGCTTCTGATTTTTTTTGACAGCCTCTATCATCATCCTTACCGCATCATAGGCTTGAGCTTCAATAATACCTGGCTCTGTATCGTAGAGATTTCTGAAGTTGTTTACAAACTGAGAGGTCGCGTCTCTTTTACTGCCTGAGAAGAAACCGTCTATAAAGATGGAGCCTTCTACATATTTGCCTGCCATTTCTATAAGTTTTGGAGAGTTCCACCCATTAGACCCGATGAGCTTAATGTCCTTGATATTATAATAAGCAAAGTGAGGGGCTATGAGGCCGATGGTATCAAAATAGTCAGGTATATAAATGGCGTCCACTGCCACAGCGGTTTCAAATATTTTTATCTTTCTTCGGCCTTCCTTTTTTTCAGTCTCCTTTATTTTAAACAGCCTTACTATCTCTTTCCCAAAATATGTCTGCCCTTCTCTGTATTGTTCCTCAGCCGCTATCTCGCCATTGTTTTTCTTAACCTCTTGCTTAAAGAGATTGGCAAGCTCTATTCCGTAAGGGCTGTTGGGGTAAAGCAGGGCAAACTTTTTATAGTTTAACTTGTTTATTGCATAAGAGGCAATAGTCTTTGCCTGTTCAGATGGCAGTAGAAAGTTTCTGAATATATACTGGCCAGCATTGGTAAGGCCTTCTTTCTGAGAGAGGGTGATTGTGGGCACCTTTAACTCTTGAGCCTTTTTTGCGCCATCTATTGCGGTTATGCTCAAAAGCGGACCTATTACACCTACAACATTTCCGCTTAAGGCTAGCTCTTCTACGGCCTTTTCCGATGCAATCGGATCGTCTTTGGTGTCCTTGATAATTATTTCTACATTAATGATTTGGGTATTATCTTGTCCTTTTGCCCCTTCCACCCATTGTTTTCTTAACTCAAATATATCTGCAGCAAGCAATATCCCTTTTAATGCTTGTTCGCCAAAGTGAGCATATCTCCCGCTCAAGGGAAGGACAACCCCGATATTGAATGTCTGGTGTGAAAGGTCGGATGCGGCGGATGGTGACGATAATTCCTCAGAAAAAGCTGTTTCAGTGAGTAGTGAGCAATGTCCAGCAATCAGTAATAAGAGGCAAGAAGCAAGAATCAAGAGGCAATATCTTCCCCGACTGCTTTTTTCTAACCTCTTGCTTCTAACTTCCTGCTTCCTGCATCTTGCATCTTGCATCTGTCTCCTCTTATTCAAACAGGTTCTTCATCTTTTCCAGAAAATTCTTTTTTATCGGATTTGTTTCTTCTCCGCTTATTTTGGCAAACTCTTCCAGAAGTTCTTTTTGCCTGGTTGTAAGCCTTGTCGGAGTTTCTACCTTTATGATTACATTTTGGTCGCCTCTTTGGCCTGTGTGCAGCGAGGCTATGCCTTTGTTCTTGAACCTGAATATCTTTCCGGCTTGTGTGCCTGCAGTAATTTTAAGTTTAACATTTCCTTCCAGGGTAGGGACATCTATCTCACAGCCAATCGCTGCCTGAGGAAAGCTTATTGGAACTTCGCATATGATATCACTGTTTTGCCTCTGAAATATGGGGTGAGGTTTGATGCTTATGATTATATAAAGGTCTCCGGGAGGCCCTCCGTGGATACCGGATTCCCCTTCACTGGAGAGTCTCAGCCTTGTATCTGTTTCAACACCAGGCGGAATCTTTACACTGACGCTCTTTATATCATTTATCCTTCCGATGCCGCTGCATTCAGCGCAAGGCTCCTTTATAACAACTCCTTCGCCCTTGCAGTGCGAGCATGGGCGGGATATGCTGAAGAAGCCCTGCTGGTAATTGACTTGTCCTCTTCCGCGGCAGGTGGGACATTGGGTAGGAGATGTTCCCTGTTTTGCGCCGCTTCCATTGCATTTCTGACATTTAGTCGTTTTGGGGAGTTTTATATTTTTTTCTGTGCCGAATGCCGCCTCTTCAAAAGTAACTTCCATGTCATATCTTAAGTCCGCACCACGTTGCCCCCTTGTCCGTTTTCTGTTTGCCCCAAAAAAATCTCCAAATACATCGCCAAATAAATCCTGAAAATCAACGCCAAATCCAGATCCTGGTCCGAAACCTGTCCCTGTTTCAGCGTAGCCAAACCTGTCATACTGGGCTCTTTTCTTAGGATCTTTTAAGACTTCGTATGCGGCATTGATTTCCTTAAAGTGTTCCTCAGTGCTTTTGTCCCCAGGATTTTTATCAGGATGATATTTGTGGGCAAGTTGTCTGTATGCCTTTTTTATTTCATCATCAGAGGCATCTCTGTTAACACCTAATATTTCGTAATAGTCTTTATGTGCCATAAAAATATGGATGAAAGCTTCAAGGTGCAAGAGGCGATATTTCCTTGTAGCTTGTGATTATTTACCGCCATATCATAAAACCCTGTATGTAAAGGCGGGTTTTATTATTGTGTTTTGAGTCTAGTCCTCTCTTCCTGGCGCTTCTTCCATTTCAGGCAATGTCTCCGGGAGTTTAGATATAACCACCATTGCAGGTCTTAAGAGTCTGCCGTTAAGATAATAACCTTTATGAAACTCCTTAATAACTGTTCCTGGTTCACATTCGCTGGTTTCTTCCTGGTTCACTGCCTCGTGTTTTGTTGGGTCGAATTTTGCGCCCATTGCAGAAACTACTCCAATGCCGAATTTCTTTAATACAGTCAATAGATTATCAAGCACGAGCTTTATTCCATCTTGTATGGCAGAAAAATCAGATTCATCATCTATATGGTTAATGGCCCTTTCAAGATTATCTACCACTGGAATAAGTTCTTTTATCAGTCTTTCGTTTGAAAAACTAATCAAATCCCCCTTTTCCTTTTCCGCCCGTTTTTTATAATTGTCAAGGTCTGCGCATACCCTTAAAAATTTATTATAATTTGTTTCCGCCTCTTTTGTCTTTTCCTCCAGACATTGATTAAGCCTTTTTATCTCTGCATCAATCTGGAGATGGTTTGTGGTTGTTGGTTCCGAGCTGGTAGTTCCCCCCTCCGCTTCGCTAACGCCTGAAACTTCCGGCTCCTGATTGTTTTCTTGTGCAGGTATCTCTATCTTTAAGTTATCATTTTCTTGTTTTTTCATTAGGTTGCTCCAATAAATCATTTTAGATTTACGATTTTAGATTTGGATTTACGTTTTTGCTTTTAAATCGTAATTCGTAAATCGTAAATCCTTACAGCGCTTCCCTTCTTGTCATTATGTCGCTCAAAAGAGCGGCGGTGTAATTTACCAATGGGATGATCCTGGAATAATTCATCCTCGTCGGTCCTATTACTCCCAAAGTTCCGAATACATTACCGCTGCTGCCATACGGCGCTGTTATAATACTGCATCCATTGATTTCATTAAACCCGCTTTCAGAACCAATAAATATATGAACTCCTTTGGCATCTATAGCCTTGTCAAGAATCTTTATAAGGACGGATTTTTCTTCAAATGCCCTGAAGAGAAGTTTCATCTTTTCTGCATCTTCAATGAATTCAGGCTGGTCAAAAATATTAGTTTTGCCATCCACATATACATTGTCGGTATTTTCATCTTTATCTAAGGCAATCTTGCTCAATTTGAGCGCCTTTGACAGAAGCTGGTCGTAAAGGTTTTTCTCTTTCTTCATCTCTTCTACTATCTTTGCTTTTAATTTCCGCAAGGTCAATCCTCTTGCAATACCATTCAGATAAGCAGACATCCTTTCCATATCATGCTGCTCCAAATCATCTTCTATCTTGACAATGCGGTTCAGGACAATGCCGGAATTGGATACAAGCAGCATCATAACCTGTTTTTTGCCAAGTTTTATAAATTCCATGTGTTTTATAAAAACATTTTCAAACCGCGGCGCCAGAACAACGCCCATGCAATCTGACAGAGACGACAGGATGCTTGATGTATTAAACATTACCTTTTCAATCTCTTGAGACCGATGGCATCTTGTTTTTATTTTCGCCATTTCTGGCTGAGACAGTTTCTTTACCTTTAAGATGCAGTCAATATAAAACCTGAATCCTTTGTCAGTAGGAATCCTTCCGGCAGAGGCATGCGGCTGCCTCAGATAACCCATCTCTTCCATCTCCGACATTACATTTCTTAGTGTGGCAGGGCTTAGTTCAGGTATATGCTTTTTGCTCAGCATATTTGAGCCGACAGGCTCGCCAGTATAGATATACTGCATGATTATTGCCTGAAGTATGTTTTTAATGCGGCCAGTTGTTAATCTTTCATTCATAGTTAAAGATATAATAGCACCGTTGGCATCAAAGCGCCAAAAATTAAAATATCAATGCCAGCTTCTCTTGTCAAGAAAATAGAAAGATTTCTTTAATGACTTTTCCTGATTTCTTTGATAAATTTTCCGCATTGATAAAACTGTGAACTGTGAAACGGTTAAAAACAGTTTGCAGTTTGCAATTCTACTGACAACTATCAGAGGTTCTCTTAATGGCCTATTTTATAAGCGTATTG
Source organism: Deltaproteobacteria bacterium (assembly GCA_016219285.1). Classification (GTDB taxonomy): domain Bacteria; phylum Desulfobacterota; class GWC2-55-46; order UBA9637; family UBA9637; genus JACRNJ01. Next base: position 25,964 of record JACRNJ010000075.1, on the reverse strand, counting down.
GGGTTGGCGCTGGCAATAAAAGGTTTGCCATATTTTGCATTTCCAGTACAGATAAAGAAATGGGCGCTTTCTCTGCAGGAGATGCCGGAGAGAACGTTTCGCAACATGGGATTTGTTTCGATGATAGCAGGCTTGTTACTTGTTTATCTTGGGAGGAAGGTGTTTTGAAAAGATTCTGTGTTCAGAAATCAAAAGGCAGTAACCGTAAAATTTTGACTCTATGCTGCCTAATCTGCCTCATTGTTTTTCTGCCTGCCTATGTTAAAGGTATTTCTTCTTCCTTTTCCAGCGCCGGAGAAAAAATAAAGATTGCAGTATTAAAAAATGAAACAACTTTAAAAATAGAAGGGGCTGCCGTGGTAGAAACAGATGGCCGCTCCATATCGCCTCGGTCTGATAAACCTCTCCCCGAAGGCTTTAATCGTGGAGAGGTCTTACAACCGCCATTCAGCCCAATTACTATTGCATTGGAAGAATCCGGCGCCCTAATAGTAAATAACAGCAAGACAGACAGTTCAAAAGTGGTATTTTCTTCAGACAACGACATGCTCTATTTAAACGGCCGCAAATACAGAGGCAAGATGGAAATTATAAAAGAACAGAAAGGGCTTCTGGTTATAAATGAGCTGCCATTAGAATTTTATGTGGCCGGCCTCATCAATCATGAAATATCGTCGAAATGGCATATGGAGGTTGTAAAAACACAGGCTGTTATAGCAAGGACATACGCCATTTATCAAAAGAAAAAAAGAAATACATGGGCATATCACGTTGAATCGACCGTTGCAGATCAAGTCTACGCAGGCAGCATTGCTGAAGATGACCGTTCTCTTTATGCTGTTAAGGAGACTGCCGGCGAGGTATTGACCTATAATGGAGAGTTTGCCCTGACTGTATATCATTCAAATGGCGGCGGTATGACGGAAGATTCTAAAAATGTCTGGGGTGGGGACTATCCGTATCTCAAGCAGGTAAAGAGCCTGTTTGACAAGGATTCTCTCAATTTTTCATGGACTCTCAATATAACCTCACAAAGCATTGAATCGGCGCTGAAAGGCGCTGGTTATTCCATAACAGATATAAAAGATATCACACCTTTGCACACAACAAATAGCGGCAGGGTAACAAAGGTAATAATATATCACAGCAAAGGTGATACGGATATAACAGGCGAGGATTTAAGAAAGGCTGTTGGCTATGACAAACTAAAGAGCACCATATTTACTGTTCAAGCCATAAATGGTTCATTTGTTTTTAATGGGAAAGGCTCTGGTCACGGTGTTGGGCTGTCTCAGTGGGGCGCTAAAGGCATGGCAGAGAAAGGATACCGCTATAGAGATATCTTGGAGCATTTCTATCCTGGCACAAGGATAGAGCGAATATACTAATGCGGCTTGAGGATTTCAACTATCATCTCCCAAAAGAACTTATCGCCCAGATTCCCTGTGAGAGACGAGATAAATCAAAACTGATGATACTCCACAGGAAAGATGGGACTGTTGAACATAAAGTTTTTTCTGAATTGACAGACTATCTTAAACCGGGAGATGTTCTTGTATTAAACAATACAAAGGTTATCCCCGCAAGGCTCTTTGGAAATAAGACAACAGGCGGGGCAGTAGAGGTCCTGTTAATACAGAAGTCAGAAGTTCGAGGCCTGCCCTCGAATGCTTCTATCGAGGGTCAGAAGTCAGAAGTCTGGAATTGTCTGATAAATCCATCCAAAAGTCTTAAAAAAAATGCGGAAATAATCTTTGAACATGGACTCAAGGCAAAGATTGCAGAAAGAATGACCGACGGCGAATGGCTTATAGAGCTTTATGCTGAAATTGAAATTGATAAGGCAATAGAAAAGATTGGAATAATGCCTCTGCCTCCGTATATAAAAAGGGGCAAGGGGCAAGGGGCACGGAGCAAAGAACTTGACATAGAAAGATATCAAACGGTCTTTGCAAAAGAAAAAGGAGCAATTGCAGCCCCAACCGCAGGCTTGCATTTTACCGATGAGCTTTTAAAAAAGATTCAGGAACTTGGGGTGCAGATTTTTTACATAACCTTGCATACTGGTTTGGGCACATTTAAACCAGTAAAAACAGAAAATATAACAAAACACAAAATGGAGCCAGAATATTATAAAGTCGCTGCTGCTACATTTAAAGCTATTAAAAAAGCAAAACATGAAAACAGGAGAATTATTGCTGTTGGCTCAACAGTTGCAAAAACATTGGAGGCGATTGTAAGATGCGGCTGGGAAAAACCGATTTTAAGCGGCTATACAAACCTGTTTATCTATCCTGGCTACAAATTTAATGCAGCAGATGCGCTGATAACAAATTTTCATCTCCCTAAATCAACCTTGCTGATGCTTGTATCAGCGCTTGCAGGGCAAGATTTCATAAAAAAAGCCTATCAAGAGGCCATAAAGCAAAGTTACAGATTCTTCAGCTACGGCGATGCAATGATGATAATATGAATCCTTCACATGTTCAAAATCATATGGCAAGCCGAGATGGCGATATTTAACCCTTTATTTTTATTTCGCCATAAGATATTATTCTGCGGATAATAAACCCTTGACACTTTCTATCGCCGCTGATGCAAAAGTTTTATGCCATACTATGTTTACATCCTTTGCTGCTATAATGGTCATCTTTATTACGGATACAGCGGAGATCTCAACCGCCGTCTGGAGTTACATCGCCAGGGAAAAGTTCGTTCCACTAAACCATATCTTCCGGTAGAATTGGTGTATTATGAAATCTATCAAACGGCGGTTGAAGCACGCAAAAGGGAAAAGGGATTTAAAAATGGACGAACACGTTCCAAGTCAATTAAACGGCTCATAGAAGCCTTTCTGAAGGAAAAACTCACTCTCTTTTGCACAAGAAAGAGTCAAGGGTAAATGGCTTTTGATTTTAAACTGATAAAAAAAGATTTGCACAGTCAAGCCAGACTCGGTAAAATTACCACTTCACATGGCAAGATTAATACACCTGTATTTATGCCTGTAGGCACACAGGCAACGGTAAAGGCCATGACGGCTGAGGAGCTTAAAGAGATAGGCGTAGAAATAATATTAAGCAACACCTATCACCTCTACCTAAGACCAGGGCATGAGTTGATAAAAAATATGGGTGGTCTGCATAAATTTATGCATTGGGATATGCCCATTCTTACAGACAGCGGCGGTTACCAGGTGTTTAGTCATCGTGAATTGCGTAAGATAAAGGAGGAGGGGGTATATTTCCAGTCTCATCTCGATGGTTCTAAACACTTTTTAAGCCCTGAAAAGGCTGTTGAGATTCAGGAGGCCATTGGGGCTGATATTATTATGTGCTTTGATGAATGCACACCTTATCCCTCTACATATGAATATACAAAGGATTCAATGGAGCTTACGCACAGATGGGCGAAAAGGTGCAAGGAGTATCATGAAACGGAGAAAGGGAGAAAAATAAAAGACGAAATGGAGAAACGGAGAAACGTGGAAGGGGAGATAATTTTCTCCCATTTGCCGATTCTCCCATTTGCCGATTCATTAACTCCCCCATTCTCCCAATCCCCCGCTCAAGCGCTATTTGGCATAGTTCAGGGCGGCATGTTTCAAGATTTGAGAAAACAGAGCGCTGCGGAAATAACTAAAATAGGCTTTGATGGTTATGCCATAGGAGGATTGAGCGTCGGTGAAGATAAGGTGCTCATGTACGAGATGGTTGCCACAACCGTTCCTCTTCTGCCTGAGGATAGACCGAGATATCTTATGGGGGTTGGCACACCAGAGGATTTGGTAGAAGGGGTGGCGCGGGGTATTGATATGTTTGACTGTGTTATGCCCACACGAAATGCCAGAAATGGAACGCTCTTTACAAAGCACGGAAAATTAGGTATAAGGAATACTTTGTTTGCAAATGACCCAAATCCTGTTGAGGATGGCTGCTGCTGCTATACATGCAAAAATTATTCAAGGGCATACTTAAGACATCTTTTTGCCGCGAATGAAATACTCGCAGCGCGGCTTGGCACCACGCATAATCTCTATTATTACACAAACCTTATGCGGGATATAAGAAAGGTGATAGAAGGGAATAGATTCGAAGGATTTAAAGAAGAATTTTACAAAATGAAAGACATGGCAGAATAAGTCAAAACTCAAAAGTCAAATCTCAAAACTAAAACTTACAAATCAAAACTGAAAGGCTTCTTAGTTTTAAAATTTTGAGTTTTGAACTTTGAATTTTGAACTTTATTATAAAAGGAGGTATCACCGTGGTAAACTTTTTTACAGCAGTTGCGTTTGCAGCAGATGAAGCGCCGTCATCAGGCGGGATGGGACAACTTATGAGCTTTGCCCCATTGGTTATACTATTTGTAATATTTTATTTTCTCCTCATAAGGCCGCAACAGAAAAAGGCAAAGGAACACAGAGATATGATTTCCAAACTGGAAAAAGGCGATGTTATTGTCACCTCAGGCGGCATACACGGAACCATTACCGGCGTAGCAGAGGATGCTGCCACAGTGGAGATTGCGGAGAATGTCAGGGTCAAAGTTGGCAGGGAATATATAGTCTCGAAGAAAAAGAGTAAACAGTAGGCAGTAAGCAGAGGACAATTACTGCATACTCCATACTGTAATATTCGGAGGTTTCAATGTCAAAAAACATATTGTGGCGGTTTATTGTAATCGCCTTTTTTTCTCTGCTTGCAGTTGTTCTTTTCCTGCCTTCAACACCGATATCCAAATCGCTTCCTTTATGGTGGAAAGATAAGTTTCCAAAGATAGCCCTTGGACTTGACCTTCAGGGCGGTATGCATCTTGTTCTTCAGGTTGACTCTGAAAAGGCTGTTGAGAATCATATCCAGAGGCTGATAAAGGGCATGGAGGTAGTATTCAAGGAAAAGAAAATTGTATTCTCGGAGATAAAGACACAAGGTTCTGAGGTTTTAATCTCATATCAAAACGCAGATGTAAAAACGTCATTGGAAAAGGCTGTTGGCGACAATTATCCAATCTTTCAGAAAACATCTGAAAAGGAAAATAGCATTGCGTATGCGCTTACAGACAGCGAAACAAAGAGGATAAAGGAATGGAGCACTTCGCAGGCCATTGAAACCATCAGGAACAGGATTGATAAATTTGGCGTCACAGAACCGCTTATCCATGCACAGGGAAAAAACGAAATCGTAGTCCAGCTTCCAGGATTAAAAGACCCTGAAAGAGCCATAGCCCTGATAGGAAAGACTGCCGTATTGGAGTTTAAGATGTTGGATGAGGCGGGAGATTTAAAAAAGGCCATGGATGGCGCCGGCCAAATTCCTGAAGGGGATGAGCTTCTCTATGAAAAAAGAGTGGACAAAGAAACAGGCGCTGTCCGGCAAACCCCGTATCTTATAAAGAAAGAGGCTGTTCTTACCGGCGACCTTTTGACAGATGCACGAGTTGCAATAGACTCACAATTCAATGAACCTTATGTTTCCATAACATTTGACAGCCAAGGGGCAAGGATATTTGAAAATATTACGGCACAAAATATAAACAAGAGGATGGCAATTATATTAGATGGCAATGTCTACTCAGCGCCTGTGATAAGGGAAAAAATAGGCGGCGGCAGGGCTCAGATTTCAGGCAGCTTTACACATGAAACAGCAACTGACCTGGCAATAGTGCTTAGGGCAGGGGCATTGCCTGCGCCTGTTAAGATTATACAGAATGTTACTGTAGGGCCTTCCCTTGGCGAAGATTCAATCAGGGCAGGAATTAAGGCTGCTATAGTAGGCGGCATCCTTGTTCTGGGTTTCATGCTCTTTTACTATAAGCTTTCAGGCCTAATCTCCGATTTTGCCATGATATTAAATATTATTATGCTGCTCGGCGCTATGGCATGGTTCAATGCAACGTTAACACTACCTGGTATTGCAGGTATTGTATTGACCATTGGCATGGGTATTGACTCAAATGTTTTGATATTTGAAAGAATCAAAGAAGAACTCAAAACTGGCAGAACAATAAGGTCTGCCATTGATGCAGGCTATGACAGGGCATGGTGGACCATTATAGATTCCCATGTAACAACGTTAATTACAGCAGCCGTATTATTTCAATTTGGCAGCGGCCCAATCAAGGGTTTTGCTGTATCACTGAGCATTGGCATCTTGATAAATTTGTTTACTGCCCTTGTAGGCACAAAGGTAGTTTTTGATTTCATAAATCAGAAAAGAAGAATGGAAAGGTTGAGCATATGATGAATTTACGAGTTACGATTTACGGATTACGATTTCAAATCTAAAATCGTAAATGAGATAAAGGGGGTTTTATAATAAATGAACATCTTGAAGGATACAAAAATAAATTTTATAGGAAAGAGATATTATGCCTTTGTATTTTCAATAATATTGTCCTTGGTTGGAATAATTGCAGCAGCGCTTATCCCATTGGGCAAGGCCAATCTCGGAATTGATTTTACAGGCGGAGTAGCCATACAGCTCAAGTTTGAAAAACCGTTTGTGCTTGAGAATGCAAGAGCGCTATTAGATAAAGACGGTTTCGAGGATACAGAACTTCAGCAATTCGCAGAAAACAACAGGTTGCTTATAAGACTTAAAAAGGCAGAGGGCGAATTAAAAATAACTTCAGACAAGATAACAGCGGTTTTTACAAAAGGATTTGCTGATAACAAGTTTATTATAGAATCAACCACAGCTGTTGGGCCGACCGTTGGTCAAAAGCTCCAGAAAGATGCGCTGTGGGCAGTCGGCATATCGCTTTTGGGAATCCTCATATATGTGGCGTGGAGATTTGAACTCATATTTGGCATTGCAGCAGTAGTTGCAACCTTCCATGATGTCCTTGCAGTGCTAGGTGTGTTTTACGTATTAAATAAAGAGATAAACCTTTTGATAATTACCGCTCTTTTGACGCTTGCAGGATATTCTCTGACTGATACAGTTGTTGTTTTTGACAGGATAAGAGAAAACTTAAGAAAAAGAGGCAAGGAGGTTATTGAAGACATAATCAACAGGAGTATCAACGAAGTTTTGAGCAGAACCATTGTTACATCCGGCACAACACTCCTTGTATTAATCTCACTTCTTATATCAGGCGGCGAGGTAATTCACGACTTTTCCCTTGCCCTCTTCCTAGGCGTATTGGTTGGGACATACTCATCAATCTTTGTAGCAAGCCCGCTGCTGCTTTTATGGAAGGGTAAGAGGGGCAGGTTGATAAGGTAGAGTGCCGGCTTTGCAGCAAGTTGCTGGGTTTTCAAAGACGAACTGTCACTGTTTATTTTAACCAACTATTTTATATTGTAAACATTCAGTGGTGAGGAGAGTTCGCAAATACCTTCCGTATTATTGTTGGATGTATTAACCTAATTCATTAACGATAACTTCGCCCATCTCTTTACATCCGGTCAATTTCTTGCCTGGTTGATATATATCTGCAGTGCGATAGCCCTTATTTAATACACCTTCAACAGCCATTTCAATATCATCGGCCTCTTTTGTCAGATTAAATGAAAATCTTAACATCATCGCAACAGACAAGACCGTTGCGATTGGATTTGCCTTGCCCTGTCCTGCTATATCAGGAGCGCTGCCGTGTATAGGCTCATACATGCCAACCTTTCCGCCGAGACTTGCGGAAGGAAGCATGCCAATAGAGCCTGTGAGCATTGCTGCCTCATCCGAAAGAATATCTCCAAATGTATTTTCTGTTACTATAACATCAAACTGCTTTGGGTTTCTCACAAGCTGCATGGCACAGTTGTCTACATACATGTGGTTTAGTTCAACATCCTTAAAATCCTTATGCACGTTTATAACAACCCTTCTCCATAGCTCTGTTGTTTCTAAAACATTTGCCTTGTCGACTGAAGTAACCTTTTTTCTTCTCTTTCTTGCAACATCAAACGCAACCCTTGCAATCCGCTCAATCTCCGGAGTGGTGTAAATCATTGTGTTTATCCCGCGTTCTGTGCCGTCGGGAAGCTTCTCAACCCCTTTTGGTGTGCCGAAGTAAAGTCCTCCGGTAAGCTCCCTGATAACCATAATATCAACACCGTCGATAACCTCTTTTTTCAAAGTAGAGGTGTCTGAAAGAACAGGATAAATTTTTGCGGGCCTTAAATTTGCAAAAAGGCCGAGTTCTTTTCGGAGCGCAAGCAAAGCCCGTTCCGGCCTTATGGAATAATCAAGCCCCTCCCACTTTGGCCCGCCAACAGCGCCCAGAAGCACGGCATCGCTTGAGTTTGCAATCTTCAATGTTTCTTCTGTAAGTGGAATGCCGTATTTATCAATAGATGCGCCGCCAACAAGGGCTTCTTTTATTTCAAAGCATATTTTATGCTTCTTGCCGACTGCCATTAAAACTCGGACAGCCTCTCCGACTATTTCTGGCCCAATGCCGTCACCTGGCAAAACGGCGATTGTATATTTATTCAATGAAGCCTCCCTTTTGGAGTAGGGTGGGCTGCGCCCACCGAAAACCTACCACAACAAAATGGCGGGCATAGCCCACCCTACCGCCTACAATAAAATTTCTAATTTCTAAATCCTAATTTCCAATAAATCCTTGACAGGAAGAATATCTGTCAAGGATAAAATGTCAAATGTCAAAAAACATTGGGAATTTAGGCAGTGGACATTTCATTAGAAACATGTCCCCGAAAGCCTTCATCGGGGATTAGACATTAGGATTTAGGATTTATTATTCTTTTTCTTTCTTATTCTGTTATTTTCCGTATCGCCTCAACAAACTGAGGCAACCCGCTATGAGGTATTACTACCGTGCTTCTCCTGTCATTGGAAAGCTCCGCAATTTGCAGGAACTTACCCCCCTCGTTTTCTTTTAGGTCTACAAAAATAGTCTTGTTTTCTATGTGGAGCTTGTCGCTGGAAATTACCTTGCTCCTTGTTCCTTCCTTTTTCATTCATTCCCCCTGTTTAATAAAGAAACGGAGATGGGGGGAAACGGGGAATGGGAGAAGAATTTTTCTCCGATTCTCCATTTCTCCGATTCTCCATTTCATGTTTTACCTTTTTTTTTAACCCATTCCATCAACCCGCCGGTACTTATAAGCTCCTGCATAAACGGAGGGATTGCCTGGGCATGGAAGATTTGAGATTTGAGATTTGAGATTTGGGATTTCAAAACCACAATCTCGCCACTGTTTAAATCTACTTCTACTTCATCACCTTCTTTTATGGCGTCCACTGCCTCATGGCATTCCAATATCGGCAACCCCATGTTGAATGAATTACGGTAAAATATTCTGGCGAAACTCTTTGCAATTACGCATGAGATACCAGCTGCCTTTATGGCAATTGGCGCATGTTCTCTCGATGAGCCGCAGCCGAAGTTTTTATCCGCGACAATAATATCACCTGACTTCATCTTGTTTACAAACTCAGGGTCAGCATCCTCCATGCAGTGTTTTGCCAGTTCCTTTGGATCTGAGGTATTTAAATATCTGGCAGGTATAATCTGGTCGGTATCAATATCTGCACTAAACTTCCACGCCTTGCCTTTAAATCTCATTTATTTCCTCCCTGCTTTTCCACAACCTCATTGAGCTGTTTGAGCAACTTTTCCAAATCAATAAAATGCAATTTACATGCCTGGCCGATGGTAACAAGCTTTGCCAGAGATTTTCTTGCCACAGGATTTGCCAGAAGTCCGAAACAATGTCCCTGTTTTACAAATACATTCAGGGTTTCCGGATATAGGGTAAGCACATCCTCAACTATCATATCCTTGGTAATATGCATACCATCTCACTATCTTCAGCTTGTCACAGAAATAACCTGGAGTACACCCCCAGCCAATAATCTTCTCTGAAATTTCTTAAAACCTGCATCTCGTAACTCTTTCTGCAAATCAGCCTTGATAAACTCCCTTGCAGGTTCATGTTCAGCAAATATGAAAAATATATTCTGAATAAATCCCGCAAAACCTTCTCCCTTATAATAATCAAAGATAACGAATCTTCCGTCGTCTTTTAACACTCTTTTTACTTCCTTAAATATCGTTCTTACCGCATCAAAAGGTATTTCATGCAGTCCCATTGATGCAATGACTCCATCAAAGGCTTTTTCTTTAAAAGGGATTGAAAGGACATCTGACCGAACCAATCTGAGTTCTGCTTTTTGTCTTTGTGCCTTTTCCCACGCAACATTTAACATGCCGCGGCTTATATCAATGCCATATGCCTCTGCGCCTTTTTCTGCTGCCATAAGGGAGAGGGTGGCAGTGCCACAGCATATCTCAAGAACCCTGCATTCCGGTACAGGATTGAGCGCCTCTATTGCAGAACCTCTTAAGTTTTTCTCACCACCGAATAATAAACCTATAATGCATATTCCTAAATCATACAAAGGGGCAAGAATATCAAATGAGGGACGGTAGTATGAAGGATTGGACATATCCTAATTTACGATTTTAGATTTACCATTTGAGATTTTAAATCGTAATTCGTAAATCTTAAATCCCAAATCACTTTTTAATCACTTCATCAGGATGCGCTATCCTGCCTTTAACTGCTGTTGCTGCGGCAACTGCCGGATTTGCCAGATAGACCTCGCTCTTTGGATGCCCCATCCTTCCCACAAAGTTTCTGTTGGTTGTCGCTAATGCCCTTTCTCCCTCTGCCAGAATCCCCATATGCCCGCCGAGGCATGGGCCGCAGGTAGGCGGGCTGATGATTGCGCCTGCCTTGAGATAAATTTCAAACAATCCTTGCTCCATTGCCTGCTTATAAATGAGCGGGGTTGCCGGGATGACAATGAGTCTCACGAAGGATGCGACCTTTTTGCCTTTCAGTATCTTTGCTGCCACCCTCAAATCTTCCATTCTGCCGTTGGTGCATGAGCCGATGACAACCTGATCAATGGGGACATTGCCCACCTCGGTAATGTTTTTTGTATTTTCAGGGAGATGGGGAAACGCCACCTGAGGCTCTATGGTTGCGCAATCATACTCCCGCACATCGCAGTAAACCGCATCTTTATCACTTGCATAAAATTTATAAGGCCTCTCAGCCCTTTTATCCACATATGTCTTGGTGGTTTTATCCGGGGCAATGATGCCGCTCTTTGCCCCTGCCTCAATAGCCATATTGCACATGGACAAACGGCTGTCCATGGAAAGCCTGTCTATGGCAGGCCCGCAAAATTCCATTGCCCTATATAAAGCGCCGTCGACACCGATATCTCCGATTAAGTAGAGTATCAGGTCCTTTCCGTCAACCCATTTGTTAAACTTGCCTCTGAAGATAAATTTCATAGACTCGGGCACCTTAAACCATGCCTCGCCAGTAACCATTGCAGCGGCCAGGTCAGTTGAGCCAACACCGGTTGCAAATGCGCCGAGCGCGCCGTAGGTGCAGGTGTGGCTGTCTGCGCCGATAACCAGGTCGCCAGTCACAACAATCCCTTTCTCAGGGAGCAGCGCATGTTCTACGCCCACATCGCCGCCGTCAAAATAGTGGGAGAGTTTCTGTTCCCTTGCAAATTCTCTGAGTATCTTGCACTGCTCAGCGGATTTTATATCCTTGTTCGGCGTAAAGTGGTCAGGCACCAACACCACCTTATTTTTATTAAACACCTTTTGCGCCCCGCTTGCCTTAAACTCCTTGATGGCAATAGGCGCAGTTATATCATTGCCCAGGGCAATATCCACCTTTGCATTGATAATCTGACCCGGCTTAACCTCTTTCAGCCCGGCGTGCCTTGCAAGTATTTTCTCAGTAATAGTCATCGGCATATAGCTTTTCTTCCCCCCATAACCTCTAACCTCCAACCTGTATTTATCACACCAACCTCTCCTTTTTCTCTCTTTTCCTATATTCCAATTTATTCAATGCATTTATATATGCCTTGGCGCTGGCAACGATAATGTCCGTATGCGCACCCTGACCCAGGACAATGTGGTCATCCTCCTGTAATCTGACCGTTACCTCTCCCTGCGCATCTGTCCCGCCGGTTATTGCATTCACAGAATAGCGCAGCAGCTTGCTTTTTGTTTTTGTCATCTTCGCAATAGTTTTATAGGCTGCATCCACAGGCCCGTCGCCAACCCCTTTCTCTTTTACATGCTTGCCGTCTATATACATTTCTACTGCTGCCGTGGGGGTTGACTCTGTGCCGCTCGCCACATTTAATTTGTCCAGTTTAAACCTATCCGGTATTTCTATCCTCAATATCTCATCAGCCACAATGGCCTCTATATCTTCGTCAAAGACTTCTTTCTTCCGGTCTGCAAGGGTTTTAAACCTATCAAACGCCTTATTCAGATTTTCATCAGATAATTCATAACCCAGTTCCTTGAGTCTTGTTTTGAAGGCATGCCTGCCTGAATGTTTACCCATAACAAGCGTTGACTGGGCAAGGCCTATGGATTCAGGCCTCATTATTTCGTAGGTAGTCTTTTCCTTCAACAAACCATCCTGATGAATACCTGACTCATGGGCAAAGGCATTATCGCCGACAATCGCCTTGTTTGGCTGAACCATTATGCCGGTGATGCTGCTTATGAGCCTGCTCGTGGGATGTATATGCTCGGTGTTTATCTTTGTACCAATATGCAGAATATCTTTCCGTGTTCTGAGAATCATGACTATTTCTTCCATAGAGGCATTGCCTGCCCTCTCGCCAATGCCGTTTATGGTGCACTCTACCTGTCTTGCTCCGTTCATCACAGCGGCCAGGGAATTTGCCACAGCAAGGCCGAGGTCATTATGGCAATGCACAGATATTACGGCCTTGTCTATATTTTTAACATTATCTTTAATACCTTTTATCAATGCGCCAAATTCAGATGGGATTGCATAACCCACGGTATCAGGTATATTAACCGTTATGGCGCCTGCATCTATAACAGCCTCAAGAACTTCATATAGATATTCTCTCTCAGAACGGCTGGCATCCATAGGAGAAAATTCTACATCATGCACATAACCCTTTGCCCTGCTCACCATTTCCACAGCCCGTTTTTTTGCCTCGTCCCTTGTGAGCCTGAACTGGTATTTGAGATGTATATCGGAAGTGGAAATGAATGTGTGAATGCGCGGTTTTGGCGCACCTTTGAGCGCCTCCCATGCCTTGTCAATGTCTTCCGGCTTCGCCCGTGCAAGGCTGCACACCACAGGGCCTTCCACCTCATGGCTAATCCTTCTCACGGCCTCAAAATCTCCGGGCGAGCTTATGGCAAAACCAGCCTCAATTATATCAACACCAAGCCTTGCAAGCTGACGCGCAATCATTACCTTTTCTTCCACATTCATGGAGGCGCCGGGAGATTGCTCGCCATCCCTTAAGGTAGTATCAAATATTTTTACATAGTCAGTCATTTGGATTTATGATTTACAATTTTAGACTTACGATTTTAGTTTTTAATTTGCAAATCGTAATTTGCAATTTGCTTTACCTCTCCTTATGATGCAACTCCTGTTGAGAAACTACTTTTTTTGCCCCTCTGTCCCACAAGGTGGTTATCGGGCCAGATAGGGCGTAGCCGAGGGTCAAAACAAAAAACATGACCTGTGGTTCTGCGGCTATAACGATAAGCAAAAATATCAATCCTACCAACAGCCTGAATGGCATACGTTGGGTAGGATTTAATTCCTTGAAGCTGTAATATTTGACATTGCTCACCATGAGGAATGCAAGGGCATAAACCATAATCAATATGGTTATATGTTTGGTGATATCCTCATAGCCAAAATGATAAAATATCAACACGGTTGCGGCTACAAGAGAAGCAGCAGCAGGAATCGGCAGGCCGTTGAACCTTTTGCTCTCAATGGTATTTATCTGTATATTGAACCTGGCAAGTCTTAATGCCCCGCATACTACGTACAAAAATGCAGCCAGCCAGCCATACCTGTCAAAAGACCGCAGCGCCCATGTAAATATTAATATGCCAGGCGCAAGTCCAAATGCTATCAAGTCCGCCAACGAATCATACTCAACGCCAAACTTGCTTGTTGACTTTGTAAGTCTCGCAATCCTTCCGTCTAATCCATCCAATACAGCAGATATAAGTATAGCAATAGCTGCCTTGTCAAATTCTCCATCCAGAGATGCAATAATGGAGTAAAACCCTCCAAAAAGACTAGCCGATGTAATAAGATTAGGGAGAAGGTATATCCCTCTTTTTATACCACTTTTCTGTTTTGTCTTTAAATTTTCATCTATCATATTTAGCCTCCTATAAATGATTTACAATTTTAGATTTACGATTTTAGATTTGAAATCGTAATTCGTAAATCGTAATTCGTAAATTCATTTCATCATTCTACCAATACGCTAATATTGTGCTGCCTGCCTTTACCTTATCACCTAACTTGACATTGATTTTGCAATCCACCGGCAGGTATACATCCAGCCTTGAGCCGAATCTTATCATACCGAACCGCTTGCCTTTTTCCAGCATGTCTCCTTTTTTTGCATAGCAAACTATCCTTCTGGCGATAAGGCCGGCAATCTGATTTACAACAAATCTCTTTCCATTGTTCGTCTCTATAAGCACGGCATTCTGTTCATTTTCAAGAGATGCCTTGTCTTTGTCCGCAGAAAAAAACTTTCCGGGGTTATAAAAAATATCCAACACCTTTCCTGACGCTGGAACTCTGTTAACATGAACATTGAATACATTCATAAATATGCTGATTTTTACCGTATCCTTCTTAAGAAAGCGGTCTTCAAATATTCTATCAATAATTATTATCTTGCCGTCAGCAGGGGATACAATGGAATCCTCTTCTGAAGGTATATCTCTTTCCGGATCGCGGAAAAAAGAAATAATAAAAATAGCCAATCCAAAAAAACCATAGCTTAGGCCTCTCAGGCCAACCACCCAGCATATTATTGTAACAAAAATAGAGGCCAGGATAAAGGGATAACCCTCCCTGGCCAATGGAATACGCATGTCGCTTCGCTCCAATTGTAAAATGCAAATTGAAAACTGCAAACTGCAAATTGTATTCCTCTTGCATTTTAAAATTTGCAATTTTCAATCTTCAATTAATTTTTAGACTTATCTACAATCTTTCCCTTCTTCAGCCACGGCATCATGGCACGGAGTTTTTCTCCCACCTTTTCTATGGGATGCTCCTGTCCTTTTCTGGTAAGCGCAGTAAATACAGGTTTGTTTGCCTTGTTCTCCAGCATCCATTCTTTTGCAAATACGCCGCTCTGAATCTCGGAGAGAATCTTCTTCATCTCCTTTTTTGTTTCTTCTGTTACAATCCTTGGCCCTCTGGTCAGGTCGCCATACTGGGCTGTATTGCTGATGGAATACCTCATATTGGAGATTCCGCCCTCATATATCAAATCAACAATGAGTTTTAGTTCATGCAGACACTCAAAATATGCCATCTCTTCCGGATAGCCAGCCTCTATCAAGGTTTCATAGCCTGCCATGATAAGCGCTGTTGCTCCGCCGCACAAAACCGCTTGTTCACCGAACAAATCCGTTTCTGTTTCATCCTTGAAGGTAGTTTCAATTATGCCAGCCCTGCCGCCGCCGATGGCAGATGCATAAGCAAGCGCAACATCCTTTGTATTTTTTGACGGGTCCTGATAAACCGCAATAAGCGTAGGCACACCGTTCCCCTTGCCATATTCATGCCTCACCAGATGTCCGGGACCTTTTGGCGCAGCCATAAATACATTTATATTTGCATCAGGCACAATCTGGCCAAAATGGATATTGAAGCCGTGCGCAAATGCGAGATATGCACCTTTTTTAAGATTAGGCCCAATCTCATTTTTATAAAGGTCGCCCTGTAATTCATCCGGCACAAGTATCATAACAACATCAGCCTGTTTCACAGCGTTTGCAACATCTATTACCTTGAGACCAGCGGCCTCCGCCTTTTTCCACGAAGCGCCGTTCTTTCTGAGCCCAACAACCACATCAACACCGCTCTCCTGCAGATTTTGAGAATGTGCATGACCCTGACTGCCGTAGCCGATGACAGCCGCTTTTTTAGACCTGATAATCTCTATATCAGCATCCTTGTCATAATAGACCTTCATTAATAATGTCCTCCCATAATTTTAATTTTTCAAGCCACTTTTACTATTTTTCCTTTACTGAGTCTTTTATAGTTTGCCTTCTTCTCGAATATTCTTAATTGTTTTTCTTCGCTCATAGCATGGTATCTGGAAGAATCTACTTCAAAAGATCTAATTCTTGTTTTAGCTATTTCAATATATTCCTTGTTTATATCAATGCCGATAAATTTTCTCCCCAATTTTTTAGCCGCCACTAATGTAGTCCCGCTGCCGGCAAAAGGGTCAAGCACCACCGCTTTATCTGAATAGGTTGTTAAGTTTATGATGTATTCACACAGGCTTAATGGCTTAACAGTTTTGTGCAGGTTGAAATCCCCCTTTTCTTTTTTATCCGGCTTTGCAATTAAGAAACATTTATCAACCACTTCATTGATTGTATCTGTTGAAACCACATTAGCCGGAAACATATCTTGACCAATTTTCACATGAGTGTTTAATAGGCCAACATTAAATTTTCTAAAATTTTCCAGAAAAGTTCCCTGCGGTTCTTTTTGTGCCATTACAATCGGTTCAAAGCAAGATTTGATTTGCGGTGTTTTCCAGCCAGTCAACTGCTTTTTCAAATTCGCTTTTGTTTGCTCGTCCTTATTCAACTTATCAATAAAATGATTCAAGCTCATTGCCTTTGGCTGATTTTGGGTATATAACCAAATAAAGCAATCTCGTATCAAAAATCCTGCGTCATCAATTGCAGAAACCATTCGGTGATACAATCTCGGACTGGAAAAAGAGAAGAAAAAACCACCTGGTTTCAAAACCCGTAAAACCTGTTTTGAAATTTTATAATACCACTCGTAAAAATTTTTCCCCTGCTCTCTGTCAAATTTCATGCCAGCAGGCAATGATTTGATAACATGATGATATTCCGTGCTTGCTACTTTTTTTTCATCCCAGCGGTCATCCATTTTATCTAAAAAATAAGGAGGATCAGTCAAAACCAAGTCAATACTATTATCCTCTAAACCAGATAGGACTTGCAGCGCATCGCCATGGGTAATGTTATTCAGATACTCACCATTCATTTGGGTCTTGTCCTTTAAACTTGTCCTCGCAGGTATTAAGCGGGGATTCGTTATAAAGAATTCTTAAACCGCTTTTGCTATCTTACACTTATTTAGTCTTTTGTTGCGTGTCGTAGTATATATTGTCTGTTTTTCCAAAAGTTGCATTTGGCTGGCTACATTCTTCTGATCTTCAGGAATTTTATAATTACTGGTAATCCTATGTTTGCCGGTAAATTCTCCATTTTCTTTTCTCTGCTTGAATGTTTTTTGAACTATGTGCTTTTGTAGTTCTTCTTCAACAGCTTTCTTTTCAGAAAAAGCGTTCTGTAATCTTTGGTTGGAGAACTTAATATATTCTTCTGAAATATCAATACCAATAAGTTTTTTATGAAGCAGCTTGGCAGCAACTAATGTCGTTCCGCTTCCGCAATACGGGTCTAATACAATTCCATCATTATCATTGAACATAGAAGCAATTATCCGTGCTGGCAATGTAATAGGAAATGGCGCCGGGTGTGGATTTTTTTCCCACTGACTGGCGAAAAACGCCAAATAGAAGTCAGCAAAGCGTGCTTTGATTCTAATTCTTTTCCTGTTTTGTTATTTTTGATTGGCTTGTAAAGCCAATAAATTCTTTCATCTACCTGCCAAAACCGCCATCCCCGAATGTTTGCAGCAATCATTCTGTCCCAAACAATTTCTTGTCTTACTGTCCATTCTGTTTTTGTCAACCATTCCATAGGATGAATCATTCTTCCTCTTTCCCATCTTGTCTTATGGTTGTAAAAAAATGAACCGCCTGTCTTGGTTACTCTAAAAATTTCATTTAGGACATTGATTTGCTCTTGCTGATATTCCTCTTCTGTCTTTACATCCTTGTAGGAATCATATTTAACATTCTTAACCAGCCACCCTTTATGCTTTTCTTGTTTATTATATGGCGGTGAAGTAATTCCCAAATCAATAAAATTGGAATCAAAAGTTTTTAAAACTTTTAAAGTATCACCTTGTATAATTTCGTTTAAATGCCTTTTCATTTTTTATCCCTTGTATTCAATTAAAAAGCTGTAAAAATTTTTGTTGAAATACCTTTGATTCTTTTCAATGGCTTTCTTGTTCAGATAAACAAACTTGATATTCGGATAATCTTTATAATGGCTAAAATTAAATGAAGCCATTCTGGTGTATGTTCCTGTTGCTCGTTTTACAGGTAACTGTTTTTTAATCTTTCATAAACCGCTTTAAATGGAAATTCTAAAATATATTGTAATTCACCATCTATAAATCCGCTTGAAAGAAGATTCAAATTTTCTTTGACATCTTTGTTTAATCGTTCAATTGTATAATCATTAAAACCACCTTCACCATTTAATTTGGATTTGGTTTTCTTTTGGTCATAACCATCTGTTTGAATATTCTTTGGCTTTGCTTCACAATAAATCGGCTTACCGCCAATTGCTGAGTTTTGCTTGTAACCATTATACCCTAACTTGTTTGGATTATGCTGATAGCCAGCAATGGAAACAGTTACAAACTCCCGTAAGCTCGATGAATTTTTATCGTTCATATAAGCAGTCAGCAAATCAGTCAGAATTGAAATCAAATTATCTTTTGACTTGCTCAATAACAACTCACTCAACGCATGATGAGGTCTTGTTGCGTAACAAATGACTATTTGGGCTAAATCTTGGTTCATTGTAGTTTTGCACCTTTTGTTATGTATTTTCGGGATAATGTAAATTCCTTTTACCCTCCTCTGAACCGTATATGGTATATCTATTTTCCAATCAGCATCTTTTAACTTTGGCAGCTTAACGCCATGCCGCTTTAAATACTTTGCATGATAATCTTGAATGATTTGATATACCTCTTCTATTTCTTTATCTGTCATAACAATCCATTTTGAATTTACTTCCCACTCTTTGGGCTTCTTGCCATAGCAATCTTGCCTGTCCTGACTATTTCCTTAATGCCGAACGGCCTCAAAAGCTCCGTGATTGCATTAACCTTTTCTGCATCGCCTGTCATCTCAATAGTATATGTTGTCGGGCTTACATCAACAACCTTGCCTCTGAAGATATCTATAACGCTCAGTATCTCAGCCCTGTCATCTGCATTTGCATTGACCTTTATCATGGCGAGTTCCCTTTCTATGTGCTCTTCGGCTGTAAGGTCGCTTACCTTGATAACATTGATAAGCTTATTCAGCTGCTTTGTAATCTGCTCTACAATCTGGTCATCTCCTGTAGTAACAATCGTCATCCTTGAAACCTTCGGGTCAAGTGTCTCCGCAACGCACAGGCTTTCAATATTGAAGCCCCTGCCGGAGAAAAGGCTGGAAACCTTGCTCAATACCCCAAACTCATTGTCCACAAGAACAGAAATGGTGTGACGCATCAAGCCTCCCGAAAGTAGTTGATACCCTCATCTGATTTTTAGGAACTCTTCCGCTGAAATTCCAGTCTGTTTTAATATTGCCCTCAAAGTGCCTTCCGGCATATCTCCAGGGTGATTCGGAATTGTAGTTCTTGCCCTCGTCTTTGGATTCCACCAAATTTCGTGGCTGCCCTTCGCCGGTCTGTCAAATTCAAACCCAAGTTTTTTAAGTCCTCTCACTATTTCTCTATACTTAAATCCTGCAAGATTTCCCACAATCACATACCTACTGCAATTTCAATATCCATCTCTTTATCAGGCATTACAATCCCGGGAGGCAGTGGGTCTCCATGCTCTTCAAATGACTCTATCAGTTTTCTTGCCACATCCTGAGATATCTCTATTGTTTCAGCAATCGTTCTCCCTTGAGCAACCAAACCCGGTAACACCGGACTGATAGCAAGATAACCACCCCCTTCAAGGGCTTTGATGTGTAATTTCACAAATATCTCTGGCATAACATACCTCCTCTCTACACCAGCAGCATCTTATTCAACGGCTGGCCTGCCGGAACCATGGGATAAACATCCTCTTCCCTATCAATATGAAAATCCATGAATACAGGCTTGTTTTTGACAGCCAGGGCCTCTTTTATAACACCGTCTACATCTTCCGGCTTTGTTGCCCTAAGGCCAACAGCGCCGTATGCCTCCGCCACCTTTACAAAATCAGGGGCAGCATCCATGCATGCATATGAGTATCTCTTTTCATAGAAAAACTCCTGCCACTGCCTGACCATGCCGAGAAATTTATTATTAAGTATTGCAACCTTTACAGGCAGTTTATACTGAACTGCGGTTGCCAACTCCTGTATATTCATCTGAATACTGCCATCGCCTGCAATGTCAATGACGGTTTTGTCAGGAAAAGCAAACTGCGCGCCAATGGCGGCAGGAAAACCATAGCCCATGGTTCCAAGACCGCCAGATGTCAAAAATGTCCTTGGTTTATCAAATTTATAAAACTGGGCAGCCCACATCTGGTTCTGGCCAACCTCTGTTGTAATAATGGCATTGCCTTTTGTAAGGTCGTAGAGCCTTTCTATGACATACTGCGGTTTTATTTTTTTCTCATTCAGTTTATAAGATAGCTTATGCGTATCCCCCCACTGTTTAATCTGTCCGTACCATTCGGCAAGAGCATCCTTCTGCGCCTTCTCGTTCCCACGCTCTGCGTTGGAGCGACCCTTTGTCTCATCTAGCGCCTTGAGCATGTCTTTGAGAACTGATTTTACATCTCCGACGATTGGCACATCCACGCGCACATTTTTGCTGATAGATGTAGGGTCAATGTCAATGTGGATTACCTTTGCAAAGGGCGCAAACTCGTCTATTTTTCCGGTAACCCTGTCGTCAAAACGAGCTCCGACTGCAATGAGACAGTCTGTGTTTGTTACCGCCATATTTGCGCAGTATGTCCCGTGCATACCCAGCATACCGAGAAAAAGAGGATGCGTGCCAGGAAACCCGCCAAGCCCCATGAGCGTGTTTGTAACAGGGATATTCATCTTTTCTGCAAATACTTTAAGCTCACCAGATGCATCTGATAAAACAACTCCGCCGCCTGTATATAACACAGGTCTTTTTGCCTTGATGATTAATTCAACTGCTTTTTTTATCTGGCCAATATGTCCCTTATATGTTGGCTGATAACTTTTCAACTCAACCTTTTCAGGATATTTAAACTCAGTAGATGCGGTCAAAACATCCTTTGGAATATCCACCAGCACAGGCCCCGGCCTTCCTGTTGCAGCTATGTAAAATGCCTCTTTTATAATCCTGGTTAAATCTTTTATGTCCTTGACCAGATAGTTATGTTTAGTACACGGCCTTGTAATGCCAACAATATCTGCCTCCTGAAAGGCATCATTGCCAATAAGGGCAGTCGGCACCTGGCCTGTAAAAACAACAATGGGAATAGAATCCATATATGCTGTCGCAATCCCTGTAACAGTATTGGTAGCCCCCGGCCCTGATGTAACTAAAACAACGCCTGGCTTTCCACTTGCCCTTGCATAGCCATCTGCCATATGCACAGCGCCCTGTTCATGCCGCACCAGAATATGTTTTAAGGCAGTTACGCCATAAAGCGCATCATATATAGGTAAAACAGCGCCGCCAGGATAACCGAATATGGTATCCACGCCTTCCTTTAATAAGCTTTCAAGAAATATCTGTGCGCCTGTCTTTTTCATATAAATTTTTATTTGAGTGTAATTATTACTTTACAACCGCCCCCGTATTCGCCGATGTTACAACTTTTGCATATCTTGCAAGCCAACCCTTTTTTATCTTTGGCTCCGGCGGTTTCCAGTTTGCCCTTCTTTTTTCTAACTCTTTGCCCTCTACCTTCAGATCTATGGTTCTATTCGGAATATCTATCTCTATCTCATCTCCATCCCGAACAAATGCTATGGGACCGCCTTCCATTGCCTCAGGCGAGATATGACCTATGCACGGTCCCCGTGTGCCGCCGGAGAATCTTCCATCCGTAATAAGCGCAACCTTATCTGCCATGCCCATGCCGGTTATCGTCGCTGTTGGCGCAAGCATCTCCCGCATACCAGGCCCTCCTTTGGGCCCTTCGTATCTTACAACAATAACATCACCATCTTTTATCTTTCCATTGAGTATTGCCTGCATTGCAGCCTCTTCTGAATCAAAACACTTTGCATTGCCTATAAAATGTTTCGCCCTTTCATTCACAGCAGTCTGCTTTACAACACAGCCGTTAGGAGCGAGATTTCCCTTTAAAACCGCAATGCCCCCTTCTTTAGAATATGCATTTTCTATTGTCCTTACTACATCACTATCATTAACTTTGGCCTGTTCAGCAATCTCTTTTATATTTTTTTTTGAGACCGTGATATTGTCTTTTAAAAGATTTTTCAATCTGTTCATAACAGCAGGAATCCCGCCGGCATATTCCAAATCTTCCATGAAATGGTCGCCTGCCGGTTCTAATTTAACAATATTTGGGGTCTCTCTGCTTATCTCATCAAAGATTTCAAGAGGCAGTTCAATGCCTGCCTCATGCGCAATCGCCGGTATATGGAGCGCTGTATTTGTTGAACCACCGAGCGCCATGTCAATTCGTATGGCATTTTCAAACGCACCCCTTGTCATAATCTTTCCGGGTGTTAAATCCTCTTTGACCATTTCAACGATACGCACCCCTGAATCAAATGCAATCCTCCTCTTGTCGGCAGAGCCTTCAAGACCGGTTGCGCAGCCGATGAGGGACATGCCAAGCGCTTCGGTAACACACGCCATGGTATTTGCAGTATACATTCCCTGACACGAGCCTCCGCCAGGACACGCGCAGAATTCCAAATCAGAAAGCTCCTGTTCGGTTATCGTTTTATTCTTGAATCTCCCGATTGCCTCATAAGTGTCGCGGACAAATGAGCGGCGCTTCATCTTATACATGCCTGTATGCATGGGCCCTGCTGTAACAACAATTGAAGGCACATCAAGTCTTGCAGCAGCCATAAGCATACCGGGTGTTATCTTATCGCAGTTTGTGAGCAGCACAAGGCCGTCCAGGGCATGGGCCATTGCCACAGACTCAATCATGTCGGCAATGAGCTCTCTGCTCGGCAGTGAGTAGTGCATTCCGGTATGCCCCATGGCAATGCCGTCACATATGGCAGGCACACCGAAAAAAAATGAATGGCCGCCGCCTGTATGCGCGCCCTTTTCAATAAATCTCTCAAGAGTCCTCATGCCGATATGCCCGGGCACAAGGTCGTTAAAAGATGTGGCAACGCCTATAAACGGCCTGTTCATCTCCTCTTTTGTCAGACCTGTGGCATAAAGGAGCGCCCTGTGGGGAACCCTTTCCAGTCCTTTTTTTACCCTGTCGCTACGCATAAAAACAGTTTCAAGTTACAAGTCACAAGTTGCAAGTAGAGACAAATTAAATGTTTCAGTAAAAATGAAACTTGCACCTTGCAACTTGAAACTTTTTTACTCTCTCGCTTCTCTGTATTTTGAAACTACTTCCGCCATCTTATCTTTCTGTTCCAGTTTCAGTTTTTTCAATCTCTTTTCCTCAATCTCTTCTTCTCTTGTCACATAAACCTTTTTGCTCAGTTTTGCAGCTCTTTTTTCGCACTCCCTGTGAGCCTCGTAAATCTTTCTGAATTCAACATCTCTTTCCAGTAACCTCTTTAAAAAGTCCCCATCTAATGTTTTCATAGCGTGGCCTCCTCTTTATTATGGATTACTGCAATTACTTCAACAGATATTAGTATAACATAACTATCTTGTCAACCCTTGACAGGTTAAGGTTGAGGTTGAGATTAAGAAATTACTTAACCTCATCCTTGGCCTTAGCCTTGTTTTAATTTAAGTTCTGCCTCCGAAGGTCTTAAGTAGTTAAGTCCGGCAGTTTGAGGGCTATGACTATCCCCGTTTTGAAACCTCTTCCATGCCAGCAAGCCGATGTTTGATGCCTTTATTGTCCATAGGTGAGAAGGCGCAAAAATGATTTCCGATTTCCGATTTCCGATTTCCGATTTTAGCTCAGAAATTATCTTTACACCGTCGCCAAGAAATATTGTCGGTTCTTTAATCTTTTCAAGCAGAGCATCCGGTTTTATGGCAATGTCATCCATAATACGCTCAGGCCTGTTTCCGTCACACCTGTAAATGCCTGCATAAACCTCTTTTTTTCGCGCATCCAGCAACGGGCATATCTGCTTGTCAGAATAAGGCAGATTCATTGCCAGCGCCTCCAAAGTTGAAACACCAGCCACCTCTTTGTTCAAACTCCATGCAAGCCCCTTGATTGTTGCAAGTCCGATTCGCAGTCCCGTAAAAGAACCCGGCCCTGCAGTCAGTGCAAAACCATCGATATCTTCTATCCTTGTCCCGATACCCTGCAGAAGGGTTTTTATTGAAAGAAGCAGCCTCTCTGCATGTGTCTTTTGAATGCAGGTTGTTAATTCAGCAATGGGTTGTCCGTCTTCAAGCAGCGCAATGCTTCCTGACGCAGTGGCAGTATCTATAACAAGTATCTTCATCCCGTTAGAAGTTTCCTTTCCTAAAGGGTGATATTATAATAATGGTAAATATCCATTTCATAGCGGACTTCTAACGGGATTCATGGAGCAAATTTTCTCAAATATTCTTTAATCCTTTCGCGGTCTTCGTTTTCCTGATTGCCCTTGAAATATATCTCAATGAACTCAATTTTACAACTTTGACAATGGTAAGCATAAATAACCCGCTTAGAAGAACCCTTTTTCACTCGTCCCCTTTCACTCTTTTACCTTTTCACCTTTTGCTCTAACGGCTGAAATCAGCGGAGAGTTTACAAATCCGCTGGATTTGATTGCCAGGGCTTATTTTATTGGTTTTATCCCGAGGTCTTTGTATATCTTTCTTGCGAGGTTATCGTTGATTTCGGTATGCCTTGGCACAGATGAACGTCTGTAATGACGCCCACCTTCTCTTACAAACTCACATCCTTGAGACCGTAAATATTTCAGCGGGTCATTGCGTTTCATACAGCAATTATTTCTTCCATATACCCCGCTCCTACCGCAGAGAGAGCATCTTGACGGTTAAATTCAATGGCCTCTTTCAGAGTGGCTCGAAGACTTTCCATTAAGTCTTCACGAGTATGCCCTTGACAGTTTACCCCTGGAATTTCCTCTATCCATCCAATCCACCAATCACCCTCTTGCTTTACTACAGCAGTATAT
The DNA here is from genome assembly GCA_016219285.1 of Deltaproteobacteria bacterium. Lineage (GTDB taxonomy): Bacteria > Desulfobacterota > GWC2-55-46 > UBA9637 > UBA9637 > JACRNJ01. The sequence goes on along the minus strand of JACRNJ010000075.1, from coordinate 738 downwards.
TCTGTATTCATATTTGCCCCCTTTCAGATAATATGATTATATCTTAAAATCCACTAATTCAGGTAGCTATATTTATTGCTATAACGGCTGAAATCAGCCGCCGCCTGTAAAGGCGGTCTGGTGCAGTGAATGGTTAGACTTTCATTGTCTTTTAATGGTCGCTGTCCCTATTTCTACTAAAATTATTTGTCAAGAGGAATGTAAAGTAATTTAACATATTCGTATTTCATTTGAAATGTTGGCGATTTTTCGGACGGCGGCGGGTGAAGGTGAAATAAATCCTCTTTTCTTTTTCTTCGATGTCGGGTTAGGCTACGCTAATCCTGAGTCCCTATGATTCTTTTTCCGGCATAGTCCCCCAACGCACAGAAACTTCTCCTGAACGCTTACTCCACCATATTGCATTATCAAAGTCATAATGATCTTTAATGTCTGAGTTAAATTGATTGATTACTCGTAATATTTCATCCTCATCATCTGATGAACTTTTCAAAGCTTCAATTAGCTTTTTGAGAAAGTCGTGTAAGTCTTCAAAAGATATCTTTACAATAGAAGCAATAAGGATTGGCCGTATAGTGGAATGTTTATAATCAGGACGTTTATAAATCGCTTGATAAGGCCCAGGGTATGCACCCTGACACATATTCAAAAAAACAACAAGGTGATCTGGCAGTATTTCGAAATAATTTTCACACAATCTTAAATCTATACATTCATCTTCATTAAGCTCTACTCTTC
>JACRNJ010000070.1 GCA_016219285.1 Deltaproteobacteria bacterium | reverse complement strand
TTTTTCTCCTCACCGTATTGATGACATACGGCTCGTCGCAAAAATGGCCTCTGCCTCGTCTGGCAGCCAACTTGCCCTTGACAGGTGAAACGTCTGTCAAGGACTTGCCAGTTTACCCAAAAATCAATGTCTATTTTTGGGTGTTCTGCATGGGCTGCGAAATAACCGCTTGCCTTTTTATATCAATAGTGTAAAATCAAAAAACTTCCTCTCTTGCTTTGTTTGAAGCAGACTTCCTAATCTTCAACCTATGCGATTGTTTTATTAACAGCATGGCAGGCTGACAAATGAAAGATAAGAAAAAAAAACCCAAACCTGCGAACAAATCCACAAAAATACGCAAACATCCATCTGTGCCTAAAGGAGCCGTTTCTGCTTTTTATGCCGGTGAAAATAACTTTAAAGCCCTTGTTGATAATGCCGCAGATGGCATCATGATAATTGCGGCCGGTAACGGCAAGATTGTTTACGCAAACAGCGGCGCTGTCAAACTGATGGGATATAATGCCAATAAATTGCTCAGAACAAACATTAGAGATCATTTTCTAACCGATAGACTGACTGACAATGTGAAACTATCTCAGCGGGCGCTTAAAGAAATAACTGCCCCTAACCGTCATGAAATAGCTATTATCAATAAGAGCGGGAAGATTATCCCTGTGGAGATAACAGGTTCTGTGTTTAACTGGCGTCGGCAGAAGGCGGTTGCATTTATTATCCGTGATATTAGTAAACATAAGCAGCAGTTGAATGAATTAGCTCAACAGAAAAGCAGCCTTAAAGAAAAAATTGATAATCTTACATATTACGACGGATTGACAGGGCTGTTAAACAGGTCGCGGTTTATTGAACTATTAAACGAATGGACGCATGATGCACAAAAAAGCGCTGTTAATAGAGGGGCGCTGCTGCTAATAGACATAGACCAGTTCAAATTTATAAGCGACACATACGGCCACGGCATGGGTGATGATTTTTTGCGTCGTATCGCAAAGCTGCTGCAAGCCACCCTTCAATACATAAACGTACAGCATTTTAATGAACCTGGAAAAGAAAATGTCCTGTGCCGTCTGGCTGCTGACGAATTTGCGGTTTTTCTGCCGTATGCAAACAGGGCAACCGGAATGGACGTTGCCGAACAATTAAGAAAGAATGTAGAAAGATTTTTTCAGCCAGATATGCCATCTCATTTAACTGTCAGTGTCGGCGTTTCTCTTTACCACAACCACGGAGATACGGCCTCTGAACTCTTAACAAAAGCCGATATCGCAATGTTCCGCGCCAAGGACCTTGGAAGGAACAAAAGCCATTTTAATACCCCTGAAGATAAAGACATAGAGAAAATGCGTTCAAGACTCATATGGAAAGAAAATATTTTAGAAGCCATAAATGAAGACCGTTTTGAGGTGTGGTTCCAACCAATAGTTGATTTAAAGGACGACGTGACCAGACATTATGAGGTTCTCGCGCGTATGCGCGGCATGGATGGGAATATAATATTGCCAGGACCATTTATTGACATTGCAGAAAGGTTCGGGCTTATGGAGACAATTGTCAAAATAATCATAGAAAAGGCAATGCGGCTCCATGCAGATGTGAACAAACAGGGCGGCCATTTAACCTTTTGCATAAATATTTCCGGAAAGGAACTCACTAATGAGGGATTCTTCCACTTCCTCCAATCCACCATATATAAAACAGGGATTGACCCTGAATTTTTAGTATTTGAAATAACAGAGACGGCATCAATTGGCGATATAGGTATGGCAATAAAAATTTTGAGATTATTAAAATCCATAGGTTGTCATATTTCACTGGACGATTTTGGAGTTGGCTATACCTCTTTTCTTTACCTGAAAGAGATGCATGTGGATTATCTCAAAATTGCCGGCCCTTTTATAGGAAATCTGGCTCATAACTTGAATGACCAGCTATTTGTCAAGTCTATAGTAAGTGTTGCAAAAGGGTTAAATATTAAAACAGTAGCTGAATTCGTAGAAAAGGGTGAAACTATAAAAATACTTAAGGAAATCGGTGTTGATTATGCCCAAGGTTATCACATCGGCATGCCGAGCCCTACATTAGATCACCAAAGGCCAGCCCCTAAAATAATAGAGAGCCTATAATTCTGATTTCTAATAATCCTAATACCACAACAACAGGCGGGATATCCTGCCAGTTACCCCGCTCAAAATAAAAAGCAGCCAATAAATGCGGCAAGCAAAGAAAGCATGGGTCTAATATATGTTTTTAACAAGAAAAAATAAAATGAAAAAAGTTTTACTGTTATCATTGTTTGTATTGATAGGTTCATCCACATATGCACAGACAATCCACTATCTCACGGTTGACGGCATTGTAAATCCTGTGATGTCGGAGTTTATTGTAAAAAGTATGGAGGCTGCCGCAAAAGAGAATGCGGAGGCGGTTGTCATCCAACTGGATACGCCCGGCGGCCTTGATTTATCCATGAGGGATATTGTGAAGGCAATGCTTTCTTCAGATATTCCCATTATCGTATATGTTGCCCCATCCGGCTCCAGGGCTGCCTCTGCCGGGGTGTTCATAGCATACGCTGCACATATTGCGGCAATGGCGCCCGGAACAAACATCGGCTCAGCGCATCCCGTTGCAATGGGCGGAGAAAAGATGGATGAGACCATGATGAAAAAGGTTGAGAATGACGCAGTTGCGTATATAAAAGGTATCGCAGCAAAAAGACACAGGAATGTGGAGTGGGCTGAAAATGCAGTAAGGAAGAGTGTTAATATAACTGCTGACGAGGCCTTGAAGCTCAAGGTCATTGATTTGATTGCACAGGATAAAAAAGCGCTGCTTACCGCAATAGACGGCAAAAAGGTGAAAGTTGTTTCAGGTGAAAAGGTTTTAAAGACAGCAAAGGCTGAGGTTAAAGATATAAACATGGGCATTCGGCATCGGATACTAAATGCCATAACAAACCCGAATGTAGCCTACATCCTGATGATGATCGGCCTTATAGGGCTTTACTTTGAGCTTTCAAATCCGGGGCTCATTCTTCCCGGTGTTGTCGGCGCAATATCTTTGGTTCTTGCATTTTATGCATTCCAGACCCTTTCTGTAAATTATGCGGGGCTTCTTTTAATCGGCCTTGCGGCGCTTTTTTTTATAGCAGAGATAAAGGTGATGAGCTACGGTCTTTTGACTGTTGCTGGTATTGTTGCACTTACACTCGGCTCGCTTATGCTGTTTGAGTCGCCTTTGCCGTTTATGCGGGTTTCGCTTTGGGTTATATTGCCAACAGTAATCAGTATCACAACAATATTTTTTAGCGCCATGTATTATGCCTTAAAGATAAGGCACAAGAAGCCAGTAAGCGGGGCAGAAGGGCTGGTGGGTGAAATAGCCGTTGCAAATACAGATATTGCAAAAGAGGGCACGGTCTTTATTGATGGTGAATACTGGAATGCATGGAGCGATGAACCGATAAAGGCAGGGGAGAGGGTAAAGGTGCTGGAGGTAGTTGGATTAAAGTTGAAAGTTGAAAGATTAAAGGTTAAAAATTAAAGAAATGCATGTTGAAGATTTAAAGGTCTATCAGAGATTATTTGACTTGGTTTTAGAAGTTCATAATTTCACTATGGGTTTACCAAAGTTCGAGATGTACGAACTTGGTTCCCAGTTAAGGCGATCCTCTAACTCCTCACCGGCAAATTTAGCAGAAGGATTTGGGAATAAGCATACCAATATCTATACCGAAGGTATCAGTCGCGCGCAAGGAGAAATCAGGGAGACCAAACATCATTTAAGAGTTGCGTACAAAAAGGAATATTTAACAGAGGAGAGATTAAACTATTTTATCAGCGAATACGAAGTATGCTCAAAAATGCTCTATAGGCTTGAAAATTCCCTTAAAGTAAAAAAGAGATAACTTAAATCTGTCAACTTTAATCTTAAACAAAAAGGAGGTCATATGATTTTAGGAATCGGAACAGGGACTTTGATTTTAATAGGCATAATCTTGTTTATACTCTTCAATGCCGTAAACATCCTGCCTGAATATGAAAGGGGTGTTGTATTCTTCCTCGGCAGATACCAGAAAGTTAAAGGGCCGGGTCTTGTCCTGATATTTCCCGGCATTCAGAAGATGATAAAGATAAGCCTGAGAACTGTAACATTGGATGTTCCGCCTCAGGATGTAATCACGAGAGACAATGTTACCATCAAGGTAAATGCGGTTGTATATTTCAGGGTTATGGCGCCTGAAAAGGCGGTGATAGCGGTTGAAAATTATCTCTATGCGACATCACAGCTTGCACAGACAACTTTAAGGAGTGTTTGCGGCCAGGGGGAGATGGATGAACTCCTTTCAGCAAGGGAAAAGGTAAATAAGCAGCTGCAGGAGATTCTGGATAGACAGACAGACCCATGGGGCATTAAGGTAAGCATGGTTGAGTTAAAGGCAATAGACCTGCCGGATGAAATGAAAAGGGCTATGGCAAAACAGGCAGAGGCGGAGCGTGAAAAGAGGGCAAAGCTGTTACATGCAGAGGGCGAATACAATGCCGCACAAAAAATACTTGATGCAGCCAATCTGGTAAGCCAGAACCCAACAGCCCTGCAGCTTCGCTATCTTCAAACACTAACCGAGATTGCAACTGAAAAGAACTCCACCATTATCTTTCCGTTGCCAATTGATTTGATAGAGATGTTTATGAAGAGGAAGTAGCAGGTAGCGGCCAGAAAAACTATTGTGTTTCCCAGGTTAACCGCCATATAAGTTTTCCCTACAGGCAAGTTAGTATTCCATTACCTTGTTCAATGCCTTGATAATTCTTTCTTTAGATGGCGCATAGTAATCTTCAAGCCTTGCCATTGGAATCACGGCATCAAGGCCTGCAACCCTCACGACAGGCGACTTGAGATGAAGCATTGCCTCTTCTGCAATGAATGCAGACAGCTCTGCGCCGAAACCGCAGCGTCTTGTTGCCTCATGGACTATGACAACGCGGCCTGTCTTTTTAACAGAATTTAAAATAGTTTCTTCATCATAAGGGCTTAGGCACATCAAATCAATAACCTCCGCATCAAACCCTTCTATGCTTTCCAAGACACGGTGGAGCATGCTTCCCCATGCCAAAACCGTAACATCCGTTCCTTCCTGCACAACATTTGCCTTGCCAAGCGGTATGGCGTATTCAGCCTCAGGAACTTCTTCTTTTATAAGCCTATAGAGCCTAGTAGGTTCAAGAAATACAACCGGGTCAGGGTCCCTTATGGCTGATACGAGAAGACCCTTTGCATTATAAGGTGAACTAGGCACAACGACCTTTATTCCGGGCATATGACAGAACAATGCCTCTGTGGACTCCGAGTGAAGTTCGGGCGGTTTTATGCCAATGCCGTAAGGCGTCCTTACAACCATCGGGCATGAGTAGCGGCCTCTTGAGCGGGAGCGGATTCTTGATGCATGGGAAAGGAGTTGCTCAACACAGGCATATATAAACCCCATAAACTGTATCTCTGCAACAGGTTTTAAACCATACGCTGCCATGCCTATGGCTGTTCCCACAATGCCGGACTCAGCCAAGGGCGTATCAAAAATCCTGTCGGGGAATTTTTCAACCAATCCTTCGGTTATCCTGAAGACGCCGCCGTCCTTGCCCACATCCTCTCCGATGAGGACAACATCCTTGTCCCTCTCCATCTCCTGCCCGAGGGCAAGGTTTATTGCTTGGACCATGTTTATGCGCGCCATACTTACCTCTGATTACACAGATTTTTGAAAATGATTACACCGATTAGAAATAATCGCTGTGTCTGAATCTGTGTAATCGTATTTTATAATCTCTGTAATCACGCAATTTCTTTTATTTCCTTCTTCTGCCTCTGCGTCAAATCTTTATAGGTATAATTTATTATATCCTTTGAGTCTGGCAGACCAGCGGCCTCTTCTTTTTTTATCTCGCTGTCAACAAACTCGGTCGCTTTCTTCTTTACATCATCTTCATAACTTTGAGTCCAGATACCTTTCTTTTGCATATATAATTTAAGCCGTAAAAGCGGGTCTTTATCCTTCCATGTTTCAACATCCTCTTTTGGCCTATATCTTGATGCGTCATCAGCAGTTGTATGGTCAGACATCCTGTATGTGAAACATTCTATTAGTGTCGGTCCACCGCCTGCCTTTGCCTTTTCAAGAGCATCCTTTGTTGCCTTATAGACTGCGAATATGTCGTTGCCGTCAACCTGTATGCCCTCAAAACCGTAAGAATATGCCTTTTGCGCAATGGTCTTGGATGCAGTCTGCTTTTCACGCGGCAGTGATATTGCCCACTGGTTGTTCTGGCATATAAATACTACCGGAAGCTTATGCACGCCTGCGATATTAAGACCCTCATGGAAATCACCTTTTGATGAACCGCCGTCCCCAAAGTATGATAATGCTGCGGTTTTATGCCCTTTTATCTTTGCGGCAAACGCCGCACCCACTGCATGGGGTGTATGCGTGCCCACAGGAACGGAAACCGGAAAAATATTCAAATCGTCCGGCGTTTTCATGCCTCTTTCATCGCCTGTCCAATATTGAAAGAGCATCCATATTGGATAGCCGAGCGTAATATAAACACCCATCTCCCTGAAGGATGGAAACACCCAGTCTGTTTTTTCAAGGGCATAGGCGCTACCTATCTGGGATGCCTCCTGGCCCAGGATTGATGCATATGTGCCAAGCCTTCCCTCTGCATGAAGCTGTAATGCGCGCTGGTCAAATTGCCTTGAAAGGATTAAGAGTTCAAATAATTTTTTAAGGTCGTTATCAGAAAGGTTCGGCAAAATGGCAGTATCTGCATTACCTTTTTCATCCAAAATCTGAAGATGTTTTATTTCAAACTTTTCTATAATATTTTCCGGCATATTGAGGCGAAGTTTAACACATGAGGCAGATGGAGTCAATTTACATAGATAATTTAGAGAAGATATTTTATAAGGGGGGGACTTAAGGGTTAGTGTCCTGCCAAAGGTATTTCTTTACCTTTGGTTATTTCATGCTCGTCACTTTTTGTTCCTTTGGGTAAAACTGGCGCTGGTTCTGGCTTAATCGGGTTATATCTAAGCATCTGAACAGTATGAGGGTTATGGCATTCGGTGCATACCCACCACCTTTTTTTCCCTGTTTTTGTCCACGAGCCGATTCTCTTGCCATGTATCCCCAGTCTCCAGTCTATATATACCTCGCCGTGGCATTTGCCGCACAGCTTTTGCGGCTGATTAAATGAAATCTCATTCCCCCTGTGGTCTATAAGTCTGTTGCGGTTGGTTGCATTGTGACAATCAAGACACCAGAAGGCTGCCCTTCCGTGCATTAACTGGAGGGAGTTTGCTACAATATCCTGATGCGCTGCGAGAAGTCTTGGCTTTTTATTTTTTGGAAAAGGCACAATTTTACCATCATGACAAAAGGCGCAATGCTTGGTTGTCTCCATGTTGAAATACATTAGTTTCGGCTCTCTCGGTTTAACAACCGCCTCTGCGACCGCATAATCACCTCTGGTCTCGTCATCTATTACCGGCATATCTCCCATCGGCGCCGTGCCATAAAAGGGGTCGCCCCACCACAGAACGCCGGTTGTAGATTGCGAGCATTTGACATTCGGATAACCATATTCAGGCACAACATTTTCAACCCTCTGGACAGTTGTATAACCTTCCCTGCTTTCAAAGCAGTCTGTTACAGGCGCAGCGGCCTCTGCCTCTTTTTTTGACACAGATTTGGTATCTCCACATCCATACATCACTGCAACAATAATGAGGACACTGGTAATTATACTGATTATATTTATCATTCTATTTAAAAACATCAATGGCTCCCTTGAGAGGCATTTCTATTATCAAAATTTGGATGCCTGACTTCGCCGAGCATTACGCCTATCGCGCCCTTAACAAGAAAGGTGAATATGGCAGCCCCTATCGCCCAGTTGCCCAGTGTATTTAATATCTCAATCCATGTGGGGCTATATTCGGAAAGCTCTCCAATTGGAGACGGAATCATGCCTGGGATTACAAGCGCCATCCCCTTTTCTATCCATACACCTACAAACATGACTATACATATAACAGGCAGTATCTTATAATTTTTCCTTATACCAGGGATAAGAAGAAGTATGAACGAGCCTACCATGATTATCCATGCCCCCCACAACCACGGCACCATTTTTGTTAAGCCATGCATGCCGAATAAAGCATATTTCAATTGATTAGCATGTTCTGTAGAAGGATAAAGCTCTGTTACAACTTCTGAAAATGTCAAAACCAATGCTATGCCAAGGCACCAGACCATAATTTGGGAGAGGAAGTTGACAGCCTCGTCCTGAATTTTTAAATCTGTATATTTCCTGATGGTTAATAAGGTAAAAGTGATAAGCGCAGGACCAGCTGCAAAGGCTGTTGCCAAAAACTTTATGGGCATGATGGAATGAAACCATATGGGCCTCGCAGGCATCGTATTAATCAGGAAGGCGGTCACAATGTGTATGCTGGGCGCCCATATAATGGCTATGTAGACTAATGTCTTGTAAATCTTTTCATTAACCGGCCGGCCTGTGTACATCTGATGCATATTGTAGAAACCGCACGCAAAATTAAGAAACAGATAGCCGTTAAGCACCAACACATCCCATGTAAGTATAGCGTAGGGCCAGTTAAATATGCCTATTACCGGTATCATGTGCCAAAGCCTGTCAGGTCTGCCCATGTGGAATAGGATAAAGAGGATAACCATTGTAACAGCGGTAATAGCCAGCATTTCTCCAACAAGAACTACATCCTTTAGCGGTTTATATTTATAAACATAATATGGAAAAACAACAGTTACTGCGGCGGCGGCAACCCCCACGAGGAATATAAAGTTACCTTCATATATCGCCCATGATATCTGGTCGGTAAAGCCTGCCACAATCAGACCTCCGATTATAAACTGCTGGTACGTGCCATACACCCACGGTACAATAAGGATGCCAAGTACGCCGAGCCATACATAATACCTTATTCCACCCGTTAGGGCATATTTGACAAAATCAATGGTAAATCTGAGGATGCTCATAATAATCTTCCCTCAATCCGTAAAATAGCGATTAAAAACCTCGCTATTTTACAAACCTGCGATTTGGCTGCCATACTTCGTTATCGGACAATTTTTGCTCCTCACCGTATCGGTGAACATACGGCTCGTCTCAAAAATTGTCCGCTGCCTCGTCTGGCAACCAACTTGCAGGTTTCCCCAAAAATGAATGTCTATTTTTGGGTCAATCTATAAAATAAAAGAATTTTGGATAAGTGTTTAAATCAGCCTTTAGCCTGAAGACCCTTTTTCTTTCCAGTATCTTTCGTATCTCGCTTTCTGGGTCAAGGAGATTACCGAACTTCCTTACACCAGCAGGACAGACCTCTACGCAAGCAGGATATCTTCCCTCTCTTGTCCTCTGTACGCAGAATGTACACTTTTCCACCATACCCCTCATACGGGGTCTGTTGCCGAGATAGTGGGTTTTAGGATTCATCTCCTCTTTAGGTAGATTCGGGTCGCCCCAGTTAAAACGTCTCGCCCAATAAGGGCAGGCAGCCATACACATCCTGCAGCCGATGCACCAGTTGTAGTCAATGACAACTATGCCGTCAGGATCCCTGTATGTTGCCCTCACAGGACAGACCTTTACGCAAGGCGGCTTCTCACATTGCTGACACTGGATAGGAAAATAAAAGGCATCCTTTCTAGGCACAGTTTCCGCCTCATAATAGTGCTGACCTTCAAGGGTAACACCGGCCAGATTATATGCATTGCCTCCCACTTGTATGCCGTAAGACTCACCAGTGGAGTTAGGATACCCCTTATCCATACTTTCTGTCAGGAACTTACCTTTCTCCATCTCTATTACCCTTATCCAATGGATTTGAGGGTCGCTGCGCGACTGGTTGTTTTCCTTGACACACGCGTAAACACATCTTCTGCACCCTCTGCATTTTTGGATATTCAAGGCCATTCCAAACAGGACGCCTTTTATTGCTGGCGAACCATCGACCGCCACCTTCTTGCCATATTCCTCAGAATATCTCTCTTCTAACCGCAGAGTGGCCTCTTTCTTTTCTTCATCTGTCATCAATCTATAGTTCTTTTGGAACCACTCAGCCCAAGTTGTCTTTGCCTGAGCCTCATCCGAACCTGTCATAAGCGCTGCTGCGCCTAAAAGCGCTGCTGCGCCCATATCTTGTAAAAAATCGCGGCGGGTTTTGGCTTCCCCCTCCATGTCCTTTGCTATTTCTTTTTTTTCTTCTGACATGTTCATTCCCTAAAATGTTTTAGATTTACGCCTTGGGTTTTAAATCGTAATTCATAAATCGTAATTTGTAAATCATTCATCAGGCCTGTTCTTTGTAACTGTTTATGAACATTTGCACCAATTGTTTTTTCTCTCGTTTCGTCATAAGGGCATACTCTTTCTCCATCATAATCCTCTCCTGCTGGAGGTTATCGTTTAGATTTGCCCTCTCCGAATTATTTTCTGAAACCGCTGCTACAACCGTTTTTGCAAGCCATGCAGTAGATGATACAGCTATCCCGCCTACGACCGCTTGTTTAAGAAAGGCGCGCCTTGCTGCAAGGCTACTGCGGCCTTTCTTCACCTTATTATCCGCAGCGTTTTCCTTTCGCTGGCGCTGAACCGCCTCTGCCTTTTTCTCCATGGCTAAACCTCCAAGATTTCAGCTTTATAAAAAATGTGGAGAGCAAAAATAAAAATTTATTGTCCCCTTCGGGGATTGGGAGAAAAACCACTGCTGTCCAAGATAATCTAAATTCATAAATCCCTTCCGCATAAAATAAGGCTTTTAGACAGGTGAATACGCATTTTCAAAATCAGGTTACCCTCTTTGTTTGTTGTATGCCTCATTATGCTGTCCAATTAAAT
>JACRNJ010000016.1 GCA_016219285.1 Deltaproteobacteria bacterium | reverse complement strand
TTGAAAATATCTGTAGAATCTGTCCAAAGATACTGCTAAACTTATTCATGGGAAGCCTCCTCTCAGGTTTTTTGTTTCTACTCAAGAATATCTTACCTGATGAGGCTTCCTTTTAAAAACTTATTTTGGACAGATGTGGTATTAAACAAGAACACCATTCAGATATGGACGTTGTTTGCCTTGTATAACATCTTCAAGAAGAGAAGGGCTTTAATGCAAACTGCATAAAGCAAGAACAAAGGGGTTAGAGTATTCAAAGGAGTGATAAAAGGATATGAAAGGTATAAGGCGGATAAAATAGAGGGGAAATCAATGAGAATCTGAAACTGACATCAACAAACTGCTAATGCTTTAAAATAATTTTTTAATCCGATAGCAATAAACCGTAAGAAAAAATGGGGGTTTCAGAGAGTCCTATAAAGACATTTATTGCATTTGTATTAGCCATATCAGTGAACATACGGCCCGCTCCAAAAATAGCCGTTGCCCACGACTGAATCTATCGTGGGCAACTTGTCATGTTTTCACAAAAACCAATGCTATTTTTATGGTTTTTCAAAACTTTTGATATGTCATTCTTTAATGGTTTGATCCGTGCCAGTTCATTTATTGTCATGATGCCTTTTTAAAAACTCCGCTTGCTCCGCATTTCGGACATTTTCCGGGCTTGCATCTTGATTCCTTTGTATAACCGCACTTCTCACATTTCCATACTGCCATATTTTACCTCCATACAATACTGTTTTCACTGTCAGCAATCCGTGACCGTGTTTGTTTTACTGTCACGGTAAACGCTCACAATTTACGGCTTTTTTACTTATGTCTTGCCTCCATGCCAGCAGGCTGTTTTGTAGCCTGTGAAACTACCAACTCTTTATTTGCAACTATTTTGTGCCAGATACCTTTTGGCGCAAGCACTGCAATACCAGGCTTCAAACTTATACATTCCTCCTTGCCATTATCAAGGCAGAAAACCCCTTCACCTTCATGGACAAAAAATATCTGGTCTCCCTCCGGATGTCTGTGGTAGTCAAGCACCTGACCTGGTTTAAAATAATAGGTATCTGCAGCAAGTTGTTCGCTCTTTAAAAAAGTTACTTTATTTACATTTTCGTTCTTGAATTCCTTTTTTTCTATTACATTTGCGCTATTCATCTTAACTCCCCCTTTTAATTAATTGAAGTGTGGATTGTCGGGTGTGAAATATGGTAAAAGATTTTTACTCCCAGCCTCTCATTTCTCACATCTTCTTTTTTTATGCCGCCATTGCCTCAGAAACCTTCCCAACTATCTTTGCAGATGGTTTGAGTGTCTTCTTGCCTTCCGTCCAATTTGCCGGACATACCTCATCAGGATGATTTGAACAATAGATGTTGGCCTGGACTTTTCTTAAGAGCTCCGCTGCGTTCCTGCCCACATTATAGAAATTCACCTCTGATGCAACAAGTTTTCCCTCTGGGTTTATTATAAAAGTACCCCTCAAATCAAGTCCTGTTGCCTCATCATATACGCCAAATAGCTTTGACACCTTTGCTGTAGGGTCTGCCCCCATTAGATATTGTACATTTTTCAAGAGCTTCTCTGACTGCTGCCATGCAAGATGAGAAAACTTGGTGTCAGTGCTGACTGAAATAACTTCGCAGCCTGCTGCCTTCAGCTCTTTATGCTTTTCAGCAAGGTCATTCAGCTCTGTTGGACATATGAAAGTAAAATCTGCCGGATAAAAGAATAAAACAGTCCACTGTCTCTTTGCCTTTACATCATTTAAACTTATTTTACCAAAATCTGCCTTTACAGGATCATAAACATCTAGTTCAAAATTTGGCAGAACCTCTCCGACTTTAACACATGTTTCCATAACTATTTCCTCCTTTTTGCTTGACAGTACTAATCCTGTCAAATATGTTTATTTTTTCTTTGTTACTTTTGAAGATGTCTTTTCTGCATGCACAATGGACTCTTCTGCATGCTTAATAGCCGTCTTTGCATGTTCAATAGCCTCTTTAGCGTGAGAGTCTCCGCCTGCCTTGATAGATTCCTCAAGGTGCTTTATTGCTTCTCTTACGTGGACTATTCCTTCCTTGGCATGCCTTACACCTTCATTGGCATGCTCTCCTGCGCTCTGGGCGTAAGCTATGCCTGTATTTAATATTGATGCCGCCAAAAATGCTGATAAAACCACAACTAAAACTATCCTGATTTTCATTGTCTTTTCCTCCTTTCTTTTTTCTGACATTTTATGCAGAGGCCATAAAAATCTACATGGCTTCCCACAGGTTTAAACTCCATCGCTATATAATCAGGAAGCCGCAAGGCTTCGGAATAATCTTCAAATATATCGCCTATAGTGTTGCACTCTATACAGATTATGTGGTGGTGCGGCTTTATGTTAGGGTCATAATGTTTCTTCTGCGGGTCAATGGTAATCTCAAGTATTTCGTTTTTATCTTTTAATGTCTGCAGGGTATTATAAACTGTTGCAAAAGATACTGTAGGGTAAATCTTTTTTATATTGCTGTATATATCCTCTGCTGTAGGGTGGCTGGTGTTGCCATTAAGAAACTTAAGTATGGCAAGCCTCTGAGGTGTAAGTTTAAATCCTTTTTCCCTGTATTTTGCAATCAATTCTTTCATATATCTAAATTAGAATAATTCTAATTTAATAACAATTATAATCAAAAAATAATATTTGTCAAGCATTTTTTATATCTGCACAATAAATATTTGTAAAGGTGGTGGGTAAAAAGGCTTGTGGTATAGAAATAAGGTTTGTTGACAGGCCATAAACGCTATGGCTATTTTTCGTTCTCTTGGTTTATATCCACCAAATCTTCTGAGTGCACAGGCATAAACCATTTCTGGGCTATGAATGTTGGGATTACGGCGCTTGCTATAAGGACTCCGGTCAATACAGAATACTGCATATGATTTATAAATCCTGAATGCAGCCCAAAAACAATTGCTATAAGTCCGAATGTCAAGCCTGTGCTCATAAGTAGTGTGGTATATACACCGCCATTTGGTATGTATCTCTTCGCAAGAAAACAAACCCCAATAAACTTGGAGAGCTGTTTTACAACAAAAAGGACTGCAAAAAGCCCAAATGCAGATATTATTAGCGAAAGCAAGACCTTAATACCCGCGACAATAAAAAATATGGGTGTGATAACTGCAAAGGCAACTGTTCTAAGTCTGCCCTTTACAGCCTTTGTTTCAGATGTCTCTGTAAAATGTTTTGACATCAAAAGCCCCAATACAAATGCCGGCAGTATTGCATGCCCTTCTCCTAAATTTGCAAAATATATGAAAACAAGCAAAAGAAGCAAAATATATTTTATTTCAGGCTCAATCACCTTGTTTTTTAATCTTGGATTATCAAACACATAATGGGAAAAATTGGTTGCTACTATTATTATAATGATAGAAACGACAATAAAGATAAAGGTGTAGAGTGTCGGGTTAATAAATAAAATACTTAGCACAAGCGCAGTCCCTGTGTTGGTTATAAATGTAGCTGCCATAAGCATCTTACCTGTCTCTGTTTTTGATAGGTCGGTTTCAACAAGGGCAGAATACACAACAGCGAGCGATGTTTCTGATAAGGCAATCCCTGCAATTAGTGAGGCCTGAAGACTCCAGTCCGCAAGATAATATGTATATAAAAACCCTCCTGCAAATGGCGTTAAGAACGAGAATAGACCAATAAGAAAGCTCTGCTTAAATTTCTCCTTCATTAGTCTGGTGTCAATCTCTGCCCCTGCCAGAAATGTTAAGACAATTCCGCCCAAACCCGATAGGTATATCATCCACTCTTCTGTTTTAAGCCCAAGATTTCCGGCAATAACCCCTAAAACAATTTCAATGATTGCTACTGAAAGCCCAAGTTATGCAGAAATAAGACTTGAGATAAAGATTAATAAACCGACGGCCAGTGGTATGAAATCTGCTTTCATTTAAGTTCTTTCTTAAAAATTTTGATTAAGGTAAACAACCATATGTTATTATTTTTCAGGCTCATCATGAAAGAGTGCGGATAAAAGAAAGAAAGACATAAAGCGTCCATAACATAGCATAAAACAAGAGAGAAAAGAAGTTTTAGTTGATAAGATGGAATTTGACATATACTATTAAATAATAATATACTTAAAACAAAGACATGAATACCAGAGACTTCGAAAAAGAGATAAAAATCCACATAGAGGCCAGATATCCTATTCTGTGGCTCGTATCATTTGAAGAGCGGCGAGTGGAGAGGATAGTTGAGAACCTATGCGAGTCTATGGGCTCCCAGTTCTGGTCGTGGTCAGTTTCCAGAGGGCTTTACAGCAGCGAAAAGAAAAAGAGAGAACCCATAGGCAGAGAAAAGATACTCTCTGCCATAGAAGAAAAGATATTAAAAGCTGAGGATGTCAATAATAATCTATTCTTGCTTAAAGATATAGCAGGATATTTTAACTCCCATGAATTCTTGAGAAAATTCAGAGACTTGCCGGCCATCACAGATGAACGTCGCACACTTAACACAATCTGCATCCTCTCCCCTACTCTAAGTGATATACCTCCTGAGTTAGAAGAAGATGTTATTATTGTAGAACTTTCCCTGCCGGATTATGACGAAATAGAAGAATTGGTTGTAAAGACATACGGCCACCTGATTCCGGAAAAATGGCATTCATCTACAAGATCTATATTGTATAAATCCCTTCAGGGCCTCTCCATGGACAATGTAAAACGTGTCGTGAGAAAAGCAATAAGCCTAAATAACGGCATTCTGAGTGAAGGGTGTATTTCATATATACAGGATGAGAAACAGCAGATTATCAAAAAACAAAAAACATTGGATTATTACCCTCACAAAGAAACCATTGAACATATAGGCGGCCTGGATGAGATAAAAAAGTGGTTTATAGAAAGAGAGCATGTCTTCCGATTGAGCAAAGACAAAGTGGACATGCTCGGCCTGGATATTCCAAAAGGGCTGCTTCTTATCGGCGTGCCTGGCTCTGGAAAGAGTCTTTGCTGCAAGGCTCTGGCGGGCATCTGGAATCTGCCGCTTCTCAGGCTGGATGTTGGAAGGATATTCGGCTCCACAGTCGGGGAATCTGAGAAGAGTATAAGAAAATGCATCCAACTGGCTGAGGCTGTGAGTCCGTGCATCCTGTGGATAGATGAGATAGATAAGGCATTTGGCGGCGTTACCGGCTTTCAGGGAGATTCTGGAACACAACTCCGCGTATTCGGCACATTTGTTACATGGCTGCAAGAAAAGGAGAAACCTGTATTTGTTATAGCTACAGCCAATGAACCCAAGAACTTGCCACCTGAATTATGGAGAAAAGGAAGATATGATGAGGTATTTTTTGTAGACCTGCCAAATTCTGAAGAAAGAGAAGAGATATTCAGGATACACCTGGAGAGAAGGGGGCAAAGCGCAGCCAGACTTAACTTAAGGGAGTTGGCCCAGAACAGCAACGGCTTTACCGGCGCCGAAATAGAACAGGCGGTAAAAGACGCCATAGTAACTACTTTTAACATGCTTCATAGCGGAAAAGATGGCAAAGATGCCGATGCCTTGATACAAGGTCTTTCCGGCCTGAATCTTACACAGGAAGAGCTGCTTGCATCAATAAGAAATATCACTCCACTTTCTGTCTTAAAAAGGGAAGAAATTGAGGAACTTAGAAATTGGAGCCATCAGAGGGCGAGACCTGCCTCCCGTTCACTATTCATGCAACGGGCTGAGATGCTGAGCGACTCCGAAAAACGGGCTATAGCCATACATGAGGCAGGACACTCGCTTATCATGTGGCATCATTTCAAAAAAACCCCGGTCTTTATAAGCATAGACAACTACAAAAACTACAGCGCATACATCACCATAGACGAAACCCTGATAAGCACATTTACAAAGAGAGACCTTGAAAAAGAGATTGGGGTCATACTTGGGGGTATGGTTGCTGAAGATGAGATATGCGGCAGTGATTCAAAGACAGTAGGCGCATCTCACGACCTGATTCAGGCTACAAGTATAGCAAGAAAGATGGTTGTGGAATACGGCTTTGGTGAAATTATGAAAAATACAAGCCTCAGAGAACTGCAGGACTATGTCCTGACTTCCGGCAAGGAGATATTGGACGATATACAGAAGATTTTGGATAATGCCAAGGCAGAGACAGAAACGGTTATTTCAAAGAATAAAGATGTATTGATGAAGCTGGTTGATAAATTTACGAAAGATATATTGATGAATAGCGATGGCCTGAATAAGTTCTTTAATGAAAATCTGTTAAATACAGACCATAGACTTAAGACCCAAGATTGAAATTTTTATTTTAACTATTTATAGGTAGCGACATAAATTTGTAGTCTGCCGATTTATCGGCGATTTTAAAATACGCCCATGGGGCACCCAACAGAAGGTTGGGTCGGGCAAACTACAGCTACTTATTTTTGTCGTTCACTATAGTTTGGCCTTAAATCTAATAAATGGAGGGCATCATGTCTTTCTATACAACTATCAAAACAGAGATAACCAATAAAAAATATATTATAGCCGCTCTGGAGGAAATGAAGCGCAGGGGTGAAATCACAAACTTTCAGTTGCATGAGAGGAAAGAAAAGATAGAGGTAGACAGAAGCGGCGACATAATAAACATAGCCAGAGAAAAAACAAGTAATTTCGGAGTGGCAGGAGACGCAAGGGTGGTAAAGTCGTTTTCAGACAGATTAAAGCAATTTTACGCATACGAATCCATCAAGGATAATCTGCCATTGGATTTTGAGATTGCCAAGGAGTCGGAGGTAGGCGGCGATATAATGATACTTTTAAAAAGTTGAAGCGCTGGTTGTAACGATGCATGAAAAGCTATTGTGGTTTCCATGCAGAAAGACAATCCATTCCTATATAGGTTTTAAAAATCTGAAAACAAGGAGACACATGTGGATAAAGAGATAAGAATAAAAATAACCATAGATGGTAAGATAGAGATAGACTCAAGCGTATTTAAAGACTGTAAGGAGGTGGCAGAGCATTTAACAAAGGCGCTCGGTAAAATGGAAAGCTTCACTGAAAAAGGCGAACTTGATAGAGAGGTGCGGGTTAAGGTAGACACGGAGAGATAGCCACACTAATTTTAAGATGCCCAATGCGATACCTGTCAACATAAACATACACTCTATAATACCAATCTCAAAGATAAATGGGCCGGGGAGTAGGATGGTAGTCTTTTTTCAGGGCTGCGACAAAAATTGCCATGGCTGCTTTAATCCTGATACTCACTCATTTCAAACAATCAACCTTTACTCTCCTGACGAAATATTAAAGAAATATCCTTTAAATGGCATAGAAGGCATAACAATAAGCGGTGGTGAACCGTTCATGCAGCCGTATGGCCTGCGTGAGCTTTTAAAAATAGCTAGAAAGACCTACGGACTTTCCACGGTTGTATATACAGGATTTACCTATAAAGAGTTGGAAAAAAAACCAGAGCGCCGATTATGCCTCAGATTTATTGATGTCCTGATAGACGGCAGATATGTAGCATCAAAAAAAGAAACTACGCTTCTGGCAAGGGGTTCAACAAACCAAAGGTTTTACTTCCTTAGCAGCCGTTACAGTAAAATAGATTTTTGTATGCCGGGAAAGGTAGAGGTTATCATTGGAAAGGACGGTGTTGTTACCAAAACAGGTTTCAGTAAATTAGAGTTTAGGATGAATGAAAGATGCTAGAACTGGAAAACCATATAAAGCTTACAATAGCCGCCATACACAATTCTTCAAATTCTAAAGAGAAAATGGATATTTTCTTTAGCGCCATTAAAGAATTGCCGAAAACATCTGAGACTATTTCTCTATTTCAGCTTGTCTTTGATGCCATAAATAAACTTGAGAACCCTGACGAGAAGAGAAACGTCCTTTTTGATTTCTTAAAAGAAATTCCGGCAGTAAAAGATTTTCTCCCCTTATATTTAAAAGCAGCGGAATCGGCCATTGAAGCAGCAGACAGCATAAAAGAGCCGATAAACAGAAAAACCAAACTTCTCCGTATTTCAAAGGAGCTTCCTCAAACAGAAGAATTTACAAAACTGCGCATCTATGCAATGAGGCTGCTTCTTGACCTTGCGGAGACACCTCATCGCAAAAAGGCCTCACTGGATCAGATTGCATGGGAGCTTCCAAAGTCAAGTGATATCGCTTTTTATAGAAGATATACACTTCTTGGCATTGCCAGCGAGCTTCCCAAAACAGGCGAATTTATAAATCTTTATAAAGAGGCAATTCAACTGGCCATAGATGCCGTAGGTGTCATAAAGGAACCATACTATAGGGAATATGCGCTTCTCTATATAGCCAAAGAGCTCCCTAAAACAGAAGAATATCTGTCTTTATATAAGCAGGCAATGGCAGAGGCCTTCAAGGCAGCAAGCATCATACATGACCAGTTTGCAAGAGAGCATGCATTAATTGATATTTTGCAGGAGATTCCAAAAACTGCAGAATTCTTTCCTTTAATCCAACAGATAATAAAACAGGCCCTGGAGTTTTACACCGTCAAAAAGAGATTTGAATATATTGAAATAATTGGCAGGTTTGACTATTTTATTGCAGGCGAAGCAAGAAGACTTACTGAATCAAAGAAAATAAGATACACAAAAGAAAAATATGCCATGGCTCTTGCTAAAGAAATAGAACGATCAGGATTGCAGTTAAATGATATACGGCTGGTAGAAACCCTCCAGCCTTACACCCATATCTGGATTCAACCATTAGAATTAAGGCTGGCTGCCAGGAAGATAGTCGGCCACCTGGAAGGCCTCCGCACCACATATCATGGAAGAGAGATAGAACGGCCTATCTTTGTGAGCGAGAACCATCCTGCTTCCTACGATAATTATCCGCCGCTTAAAGAAAAGGCCGCGCCAAAAGATTGCATTGCCATAGACCTCGGAGCAACTAATACGGTTATTATGAGACGAAGCCAAGCAACCCAGCCTGATTTCATCTTGTTAGGCTCAATATCAAAACATTTAGGTGATGCCTATAGTGTACCAACTATCTTGAGCGCTAATGCAAATTCTATCGGTATGGAGGCTATTGGAAAATCTCATATAACCAATATAAAAAAGATGTTGCTGGACGATAATCCAAAGGGCAGGGAGTATATGGAGAGTTATATCCGTATACTTTATCAGCATCTTAAAAAGGCAATTACTGATAGACGATTTTTATTTTTCTCAAGCAGTATAGCAGATACGCTCTATCTTACAGTGCCGGTTGGTTTTCAAAACTACAGAAAAACCATGAAAGAGATTGCGGAAAATATTTTTAAAGGCGTAAACATAGAATTTATCGAAGAGCCGCTTGCGGCAGCCATTGGTTATCAGGTAGCTGAAGAAAGGGATAAGATTGTCGTGCTTATAGATTTCGGAGGCTGCACCCTCAATACAATGATACTGAGATTAAATATCAACGAAGTTCATGTAGTAGCTAAACCTGACAGAGCAAAGACGCTTGGCGGCCATGACATAGATATCTGGCTTGCAGAGTATCTATCTAAAAAGATAGGGATATCCAATAAAGAATCTACCCTCTATGACACACTCATACTTAAAGCAGAAGAGATAAAGATAGCGCTCTCGGAATATAAGACAGCGCCGTTTGAATGGGATGGAATTGAGGTATGCAAGGTATCAAGAGATGACCTTGAGGGTGTGCTGGCTAAGCATGATTTTTATAAGATTATAGACCGTGCAATATCATATACGATACGGAAAGCAGAAAAGGTAGGCATAGGAAAGGATATGATAGAAACCGTTTTACTGACAGGAGGTTCCTCTCAGATACCTTCATTCAAAGAAAAAATAGACCACATCTTCCCTAAACTTCGTGAACAAAATGCTGTCTACGACCACAGCCCTCTGTCTGCTGTTGTGCGAGGGGCAGCGCTATACGGCACAAGAAATATCATCGTAGATAGGCACCTGGGAATGGCATATGCCGTCGGTTATACAACAAAAAATAAAGATGCGCCGTATTCCTATAAGCTTATATTGGAAAGCGGCGAATCTTTGCCGTTAGAAAAAACCTTCAAGCTCTTACCTGCAATGACATTAGGTATTCAAAACGAAATATATCTGGAATTATTTGAAGTTCCTGAAAGCATGGTTGCCAGGAGATGGGTAATAGAATCAGGCGTAGAATTTATAAAACAAGAAATAAAACATGGTAAGGATATGGCATTAAAGGGCTTTAACATTGTAACCTTGACATTCAAAGAACCTGTAAACGAATATATTTATATAACATTTTGTGTGAACGAAAAAGGATATCTAACCATAAGATATGGAAAGGAAAATATAGAATTGGAAACCTGTATAAGGCTAAGATAAAATCAGGCATTGAAAAGTCAAATAACTTTTTAATATTGTTAAGCCGTCTTTTTTAAGAACCTGGCAAAGTAATCCACACCGGACCAAATGGTAAAAATAAGGGCAGCCCAGAGAAAGACCATTCCTAACGTTTGAAAATCTATTCCTAAAAATTTGTAGTGCGCTAAAAGCGCTGTAACAGATGCTATCTGAAGTATTGTCTTGTATTTTCCAAGCCTGCCCGCCGCGATTATAACCCCTTCAGCTGATGCTATGCCCCTTAACCCAGTAACTGCTATCTCCCTTCCTATAATAAGGGCTACCATCCATGCAGGAGCCCTCCCAAGTGGTATAAGCATAACAAGACATGAAACAATCAAAAGCTTATCCGCCAGTGGGTCTAAAAACTTGCCGAAGGTAGTTTCTACTCCCATCTTTCTTGCAAGATAACCATCTAACCAATCGGTCAGAGCTGCGGCGGCAAACACAATGGCTGCAATAATACTGCCTTTTTCATCGCTATCAAGCGATGAAAGTATCAGTATAAGAACAGGGGCTGTAAGCATCCTCAATATGGAAATCATATTGGGGATATTCCATGCCTTATATTTCTGGGCAGATTTTAAAAACTCACTTTTTGGCAAGCTCAAGATTGCTTCCTTTCATTCAATGATTAAGGATTAGTTGATTCACCAGTTATTGTCGTCAACATATTCCTGAGTTTCTTTAAAAGGCGGAATGTTTTTATAGTATAGCAAATAAAGATATTTATGCAACCCATTTGCATCCTCCGGCAAACCATTTTTGCAACTTGCCAGCCTTGCTGCTATTTTGATTGAATCATTGCCGCCTTTTTTGTGCCCTTGTTTGGGTCATTCTCAGGCCTGCTCTTCCATCGCTGGTGAAGCCAGAACCATTGATCAGGGTGTTTTCTTACAAAATCTTCTATGATCTTCGTAAATAATACCGTATTGGCAAGCTGGTCTTTTCCACTGTTTTCTGTGTCATGAATAGAAATCTCTTTTCCTATAATAATCCTATGTCTTGTTTTATCCCTCACGATAAATGTCGGAACAACCGCCGCGCCGCTTGCCGCAACCAGAAGGGCAGTACCCTTGTTAGTGCAGGCAAGCCTGTCAAAGAAATATACAAAAACACCTTCGCTCCATGTAACATTCTGGTCAAGCAGTATCACTGCCATGCCCCCTTTTGAGAGTGTTCGTATAAGCCCTCTCATTGAGCGGTTCTTGGATATTATCCTGTTTCCCGACCTCGCCCTTACCCATCTTACAAACGCATCCATGACCGGGCTGTCAAGGTCCCTTGCCACAACATCAAACGGATAACCCATGAGCGCATAAAAAATTCCTATCATCTCCCAGTTTCCAAAATGTCCTGTGAGGATTATAACGCCTTTACCCTTTTCATATGCCTTTCTTAAATTTTCAAACCCTTCTGGTTCAACATACCCCTCAAGGTCTTCTCTTTTAAGCCACGGAAGCCTGAAAAATTCCATCAAATTCATTCCAAGGTTTTCAAAAACATTCTTTGCTATCAAATGTATCTCATCAGGTGATTTATCTTGCCCAAATGCAGCCTTCAAATTATTTAATACAATCTCCCTATGTTTTTTATCCAGATAAAAACCTAACCTTCCAAGACCCCTGCCAAACCAAAGTAACAATATGAGCGGTATATGACCAAGAAGCCAGCATAAAATCTTTAAAAATAGCAACATAGCTCTTCTAAACATTTTTTAGCCCCACGACCTCATCAAATACATCTGAATCTTCAAGCCGAACATCTATTTCAATAGAATAAATTGGCAGGTGTTTTATTTGAGTCCTTCTTAATTTCACTGCGTCTTTTTCAGTAACAATAACCATCTCAATATCACTTGTCTGCAAAGCTATATCCTCTACATCGTTTAATGTGTAGATATGATGGTCGGGATAATAAATCTCTTTAATAACATTTGCCTCAAGCCGTTTCAGGGTGTCTCTGAAAGAGCATGGGTCGGCTATGCCTGACAATGCAATAATTCTTTTGCCTTTTAATAAATCTACATTGAATCTCTCGCCTGTAATCAAATTTATCATGGCTTGCGGCTTATAGCTAAAAAAGATGGGGGATAGGAGGCATGAGGCGGAGGGTGGAAAAAGATTTACCCGCTTTCCACACCCTGCCCCCTCTTCCCCATTTTTGACCATAACAAGAGATGCCCGCTTGAGTCCGTTCAATGGCTCCCTCAACATACCTAATGGGAAAAGATAGCCGCTGCCAAATCCCCTCCTGGAATCTATAAGCGCTATATCCATATCTCTCGCAAGCCTGATATGCTGAAAACCGTCATCAAGTATAATAATATCAGGATTAAATTTTTCTATTGCATAAAGCCCTGCCTTATATCTATCTCTTCCGACGATTACCGGCACACCCCTTAATTTCAGCGCCATAAGATACGGCTCATCGCCTGCATCTTCAGGGCCAAGCAATACATCCTTTGCATCAGACACAACGCCTATATCTTTTATCTTTCCTCTGTAACCCCTGCTCAAAATAACCGGTCTTTTCCCCTTTTCAATAAATCTCTGCGCCAGATATATAGTCAGAGGCGTCTTGCCGCTGCCGCCGACAGTGATATTTCCGATGGAAATTACTTTACAATTGAGTCTCTTTGTCTTGAATACGCGGATACGGTAAAGAAAAAACCTGAACCTGACAGCAATACCATAGAGGATTGAAAGGATATATAGCGGTAAAAAAATAAGATATAACAGGAAACCTTTGATATTCCCTTCTGTCAATTCATTGAAAAAGCGATTTAATCTTCTTGAAAAATTACCCAATTTGCGATAGCTCCATCTTTCCATTCCAGCGCACCTTAACTATTTGTTTAAGCGCATTATGTTCTTGCTTAATAAGGTCTGGATCGTTTCTTAGCAGATTAAAAGCCTCATCCCTGGCCTTCTGAAGTATTGAAGCATCAGTTAAAAGGTTGGCAATCCTGAAATCAGGCAGACCTGATTGCCTTGTGCCTAGGAAATCGCCAGGGCCGCGAATATTTAAATCCTCTTCCGCAATTTTAAAACCATCGTTTGTATTCTCCATAACCTTAAGTCTTTTGTATGTGTCTTCTGAACCTACCCTTCCTGCAAGCAGGATGCAGAATGAATCATATCCGCCGCGTCCAACCCGCCCTCTCAATTGATGAAGCTGAGAAAGGCCGAACCTCTCTGCATGTTCTATTACCATAACGCTGGCATTCGGCACATCTATGCCAACCTCTATAACAGTAGTTGACACAAGAATATTTATCTCCTTTGCCTTAAATGCCTTCATGACAGCTTCCTTTTCATCGGGCTTCATCCGCCCATGCAAAAGACCGATATTATATTCAGAAAATATATCTTTCTTCATATGTTCTGCCATCTTGGTGGCATCCCTTAAATCAAGCTCCTCGGATTCCTCTATGAGCGGATAGACAATATAGCTCTGCCTCCCTTTTACAAGTTCTCCTCTTATAATCTTATAAACCTGTTCCCGCTCCTTTTCCCTGAAAACCTTTGTTTTAATAGGCCTTCTCCCTGGCGGTAATTCATCGATAACAGAAACATCAAGGTCGCCAAAAACGGTCATGGCCAATGTCCTCGGTATCGGTGTGGCGGTCATAACTAATACATCAGGTGTCAATTCTTTTTCTGTTCCTTGCCCCCTGTCTGAGTGCGGCCACGCACAGGCAGGTTTGCCCCTTGCCCCTTTGTTTTTAAGCAGCGCCCTCTGGACAACGCCAAATCTATGCTGCTCATCCACAATTACAAGACCAAGCTTTTTAAATTCCACATCCTCCTGAATGAGCGCATGGGTGCCGATAACAAGGTCTGCCTCTCCTGCTTTTATATGATTCAGAATTCCCATCTTCTCAGATTTTGCAAAACTGCTGGTTAAAAGCGCAATCTTTATGCCGAGGACATCTGCATATCTGTGAATATTAAGATAATGCTGCTCAGCAAGGATTTCTGTCGGAGCCATGATTGCAGATTGATAATTATTTTCAATGGCAATAAGGCTGGCAATGAATGCAACAACGGTTTTGCCCGAGCCTACATCGCCCTGTATCAGGCGGTTCATGGGATGAGGCTCTGACATATCCATTTTTATTTCTGAAACAACCCTCTCCTGCGCTGCTGTAAGTTTAAACGGAAGCATGCTCAGCAGTTTTTCCACCATGGCGGCAGATTTGAAATTTACCCCAACTTTGAATGCAATGCCATCCTCTCTGCAGACACTCCGCTTTTTCAAAGCAAGCCCGATCTCAAGGCAAAACAATTCATCAAATACGAGGCTCTTTTTAGGCAGCCAGTCCCGCGAATTTAAATCCCGCCTTCCCCCTTTTTCCAAAGAGGGACAAGAGGGGATTTTGCTGGGTGTATGAACCTCTGACATTGCAGCCGGTAATTCCAGAAGCCCGTATCGTTTCTGAATATCTGATGGAACTGAGCCTACCGATAGAGACGAATAGTCATCAACGATGTTCCGAATAATTTTTCTTAGTGTCTTTTGGTGCATATTTCCAATTTGTGAATAAACCGGCACAATGGCATTAAAATTAATAGAATCAACCTCCTCACCCTTTTCAAAAATCTCCACATCAGGGTGGATTATCTCTTTCTGTCCGCCAAAACTCCCAATCTCTCCATAGACCACCAATCTCTGGCCAATCTTATATCTCTTTTTTATAAGCGGAAGCCTGTAATGAAACCATTTCAGTCTTAAAAACCCGCTCCCGTCGCCCATACTAATCTCAAAGACTTTGCGCCTGCCATAGAAAACCTCTCCCATTGCCATTATTTCGCCGGAGGCAACCTCTTTTGTTCCAATCCGCAACAGGGAGATTTTTTTTATCTGCCGCCTGTCTTCATATCTGATGGGCAGCCAGTATAAAACATCTTCCACAGTTTCAAGACCCTTTTTCTTGAAAATCGCACCCAGTTTCGGCCCGATTCCTTTAACCTGTGTTATGGACATTAAGAGTCTGGATAACTTATCTTTTATCTCCTCTATGGATGATTGACTTCTGACTTCTGCCCCCCCATAGATGCATTCGGGGGCAGGCTTCTGACCCTTGATTAAAGCCTTCAAGGGCAGGCTTCTGACCCCCGGTAGATGCATTCGGGGGCAGGCTTCTATCTCTTTAATAATCTCCATCGCCCTTTTTATCCTCTCTCTCTTCCCCTCCAGCGCCAATGAATCAAAACCTTCAAACATATTTTGAAGTTCTTTGATATTTTTGACATTATTCTCTGGTATGGGAAGCGCTATGGCCTGACGGCAAAGATTTTGCGCAAGTGGTTCAATATCCTTTACTGCAGCAAGATGGGCAAAATTATCTTTTGATGCAAATATGAGAGGTTTAAGTAGGGTTGAGATTATTTGAAAAAACGAATCGTGTGTGGTGGTGGTTTGTTCCATAGTTCTATCTAAATAAACCATCCAACACCTTATTTAAACTCCTCGGATCCTTACATTCAACCAATTCCCATCTGCCATAACCGCCGTGATAATTGGCTGCCTTTACCCATCTCTCAGCCGCAGTCTTTTTCTGTCTGTCTTGTTCGGATTCGTAACCCTTCACTTCAAGGATTACCATCAATTCCCCGTCTCTCGTCTTACACCGAATCATAAAATCCGGATAGTAATAATGCCGCACCCCAAGAAAATCATAGGGGATGGAGAAATCCAGATGGTCATTCTTCACATAAGAGATTACATTGGAATTGTCTTCGAGATAAAAAGCAACAGTATGCTCCCATGATTTATTGTCAGTAACAACATGGCTAACATGGCTTTTAAGAGTAGAATGCGCCCTTCGGACTGTTCGGAAAAGGACTTCCGATGTTGAACCTTTGGGTCTGAATCTTTCTATTATCGGCAGAAGCGGGGCCTCTCCCTCAGAGGTGTCAGGCTCTATGGCGGCAAGCAACCTCTCTACAATCAACTGGATATACTTCTCAAGCGCCATCTCATTCGGCTTTGCATCAATAAAAGTAACCTTCTCCTCAATATATCTTTTTGCGATTGAGAGCACCTGTGGGAACAAAATCTCCCGCGCCTGCCATTGAAACTTGTCCTTATTTTTCAAAGCATTTGTTATCCTCTTTGAGATTTCAAATATAATCTCCTTTACTCTTTTTGTCTCATGAAAGGGATTTCTGTCCTGATATACATCATGTCCAGGTCCTAATCTTGTAGGAAAACCGATTTTATAGCTCACAGTTCCCTTAACCACTACCTTGGTAGGCTCTTTGCCCGGATCAACAGTTATCTCTTTTAACCCGCCTACACCAGCCTTTATCCTGCTCTTGACATCAAAGACATATCCCTCAACACGAGGGAATTCTATCCTTAAATGTTCTCTTTCCTTCATCGCCTGAACAAGTGTAGATGGAGGCGGCGGTGGTGTCGGTCCTTTGCCCTTCTTCTTTACGGGAATAACCTCAAAAGGTATTCCATACACATCCACATATTCAGCAGGAAGCATACCATTCTCATCAAGTGTATAATTCATTCTCCTCAGTCCCCTGCCGACAACCTGCTCGCATAAAAGCTGAGATGTAAATGCCCTCAATCCGAATACCTGTGTAACATTATTTGCATCCCATCCCTCAGTGAGCATCCCAACAGAGACAACGCATCTCACATCCTTGCCAGGCGGGTCTCTAGTGTGGTGTTACCAACGCTTCTTTACTTATAGCTATTTTGCTCATAATAGATTGGACGGAAGCAGTCCAAGCGAATATTTTAGGGTTCTGGTTATGAGACTCTATATATTGTTTGATAACCTTAATAAGTTCTTTC
>JACRNJ010000071.1 GCA_016219285.1 Deltaproteobacteria bacterium | reverse complement strand
CAGAATCTATGCGCCTGACTGCAGCAATTCTCAACTGCTCTTTCGCTTTTCGTGGCAGTCTACGAGCATCAAATATTTTTTTGCATATCATGCCTCATATTATACACTAATGAGGCTTAGTTTGTGAAGATATTAGTAAACCTGAGACAGGCAGTATTGTGGTATCGGTTGCACTTACAAGGGTATCGCTGGCACGTAACTCCAGAAGTGGTGAAAGTGATGTGAATCGCTCAGGAAAATTTACCTGCCAGTGATTATTGCCAGGTGATATCACCTCACCATTCGTGATGAGCGAATGTGCTACTAATGTATTGAGAATGCGTAATTCAATCACCAGTTCAAACTGATCGAAGATTAGATTCGCTGGTATCCGGGCTTCGAGATAGCGTCCCGCACCGAGATCGGTAAAACCGAAATTAAAGGTAAGACGAGGTCCGCTATTCCATGTTATTGTAGGCTGATAAGACCCTGCAGTTGACGCCTGTGGTATTCCTAACATATAGGCAACACGCAGCTTGTGTGTTGAGCCAGCGGCCAATACAGCCTCTATAATTCTCATGTCGGCACCAGCGCCACCGCCAAAGTTGTGATGGGCTAATTTGGCAACTGGCAGGGGTGCATCGTCCAGCCATGCTGCAGTAATCGTCTGACGCAGATCGAAAATGGGGTTGCCGTTTTGCGGACCCATCACAAACTCTACTGTGGCATCACCTGTACCTGACTGGGTTGCTCCATTAAATATCAGGCTGGCTGTAATGCGCTGAATGTCAATTGAAACCGCTAATAAACCATCAACAAACTTCACAGGTGGTGCGAGGTCGAAATTCGTTTTAGCCATTTTTAAATCCCCCTTTCCCGCTATTTAACTTTTTGATATTTGAACTCGCATCCATCCGGATCAACAAATGTGAGAATATCATTTGAGATGGAAAACTTGTAGGCGATGATGGCATCGTTAGCTGTTGAAATCTTAATCTGATTTGGGCCAACAATTTCATAAGTACCAACATCCCATTGTGTAAACATGCATGGTAAATCCTTTTGTCCAAAGTACAACCCTCCCTCTTGAAACTGAATGCTATCCGGATATATCTGGCTGCATGCCGAACGGGTAATCTTCTCCCAATCACCAATAAGTTGTGACGTTTGTTCTGACATAGATTCACTCCATGCGGTCATTGGTGTGGGCTGTAAACCCACACCAAGTATAACCGCTATTATTACCCTCAATGCGCATAGTGTCGCTATCTTTGTCATCCTTATAGCGAATCCACTATTCCTTTAATCTCATCGGTGACACCGATTTCGCTCACCTTATTTTTGAGTATCTTAGCAAGGCTCTTTCTGGAAGCGCTATCGGCTTTCTCGTCTTTAACCAGAGTTGATGTTTTCTTTATCTCGTCTGGACTCATTACCGTTGAGTCATCAATTATCTTGGCTGCGGCTTCTATGTTAGCCTTACGCTTGCCAAATCGCACTGCCAGCCGTTTCGCCTCGGCATGGGCAAAATGTGGCCGCAAAACCGGATTTTTCAGCGCTGTTTGAATTGCCTCAATACCGTCAGTGAGATGGTCTCCTCCGAATACTAATGTGAGCAATGTGTCCGGTGTAGAGAGGACTTTCAGCGCTGCTTTGGCATGCGATTCGTCAACAGCAGATGTTATCATAACATTCACCTCTCCTGTAACCACGGCATCTATGCCGCCACCGTCCCAATGTACTTCCACGATGATTTGATGAACGCCGGGAACAGGAAAGAGCGCTCCTTGACCGCCGCGCAACAGCGTAAGAGAGTTGTTGATACTCTTGCCCGGTTGCAACACCTCAAATGGCTCCACATCCATACACAGCACGAGCGGTGTAAATGTGCGCAAGGTGCCGGACGGGTCAACAACATGTCCTCTTACGAAGCCTGACTTCAGGCTCAGGCTGGCAGGCGATTCCATCGGGGTATCACCTTTGTTGGTCATCGTGACATTGATACGCACCGGTGCGCCGAGCGGGACAGACTCCAGCAACGGGGACACCTTTAACTCAAGACCATCCACTTCTGTGGACATGTCGGTCGGGCTAATAGGTGTTGTGGCATAGGATGTGCTAAATGGCAAGCCCCCTGGACGCACATATATGTCTGGCATATGGCGCAGCCTTTTCTGGTCATCTGCCGCATAAGACCATTGAATGTTGTTAGGAAACGTGCCTGCTGGAGCAGAGGCTGCAATGTCGGGTGTCGTGTTCATATAGCCATTGTCCACTGTGTTATGATACAGACACATAGCATGCCCTGTCTCGTGGACGGCGGTGCGGAAATAGGGAGCGGCTGCTGTTCCAAACCGCATACCTTTGACCAAACCCCATGGATCTGCATTTGGTATCACCCAGTGGGAAGAAATTGCACAACCTTCACGGGGAATGTTATTGGAATCTCCGGCGTATGCATCGTACATAATACCTCGCGTGGTAGAGTCAAGCCGACGCACACACAAAACGTGATATCGCCACTCGGCATCAAGATTGGAAGCATCGCGCCGTGCAAGCATCGCCTGGTGACACTCGGCATCAGACCAAGACTCACCACTCGGTTCTGCGACATCTGCATCGCTAATATCCAATAGTATATCCCAGTTCACTCCATTTCCGACTGCTGTCCAGTCCACACCTGCGCCATTGTTAAGCGGCGCCTCGGATGCAGCAACACGGTCAATCTCCACAGTCGCTCTACGCAGATGTTCAGATATCCACCCCATCGTCAATCGCCCAACTACTGTACCAGTATTGTTCTTGACACTACCTTCCAAGTAGTTGCCACTTGACGGATAGCCTGCTGGCGCAGATATCCATGTCATCTGAGCCGTGAATGCTCCTTCGTTAGTCCATGTTCCACCCGCACTCCAATTGGTTCCTGTCTTGTTAAATCGGTGCATCTCAAATCCAAGCGTGAAGCTGTTACCCAATGTGGACCACTCAAGAATCTGAGTCACACGCAAGTAGTAACGATAGCGTCCACGCGCAAGAATTGGTATGCCAGCAGCCGGATTAGGGCCAGGAAGTAAAATCGGCTTCGGCTTCGGTATGAATGGTTTCGGCGGGAAGCCAGGTTTTGGTATTGGAAGGGGTATTGGCAGCAGGATGACAGGACGCTGATACAGGTCTCCGCTTGCTGTTCTGCCATTACTGTGGCACTCAACACGCAATGTGCCATCGTAAGTCACAAGTGGACTACTGTTAGGCTTGTAATTGGTCAAATAGCATCCACAGCGGAGATTACGAAACTTAATAGGTGGCCACGGCTTAGGCGGAAATGGTTCCGGTAATGGCTGCAATGGCTGCGGAAGCAGTAGTTCTTGAAATGGTGGAAGGGGATCTGGCAATGGCGGAAAAGGACCCTCTGGATTTGGAGTATAATTTTTGCTTTTTGTATTCATAGCAACACCTCCTTATTCAGATTTTTATTGTTATTCATGTAACTAAAAAAATAATAGCACCATTATACAACTCTCATATCACACCACATCCTTATTAAAGATAAGGCTTTCTCAAGCCTCAAAAACCTTTATTTGTTTGCCATTCATCACCCCCTTCTTTTAAGATTACCCATCCCCAGCCTCTTTGCCAAATCCCTTGCCATGAAGCCGAACTTGTAGATGTAGTTGAGGTTGCCGTCCACCTCAACCTCATTTGCAAGGATTGAGTTGAGGATGTCCTGATTCTGTGAGAATAGAAATGACCACAGCGCCTTGGCGTTTTTAAATGTAACCCTTGCATCCCAGTCATCTATTGCATTGTCATAGACATCCATATTGCTACCCTTAAATACAACAGATGTTGCAACAATATTATCAGCAGTCCTGAAAAGGTATTTGCCTTCAAAACCTTCTATGTTTTTTCTATAACCCTTTGATAAGGCAAATGCCCAATCCATGCCACTTAAGAGGAGTTCCAGAAATTTATCTGTCACCTCGCCGAATATCTCCTTTGTCAATCCACTTAACCATAGACCTGTAGCAAAATCCACTGCCCTGTCCGGCAATAGATACATAGGGCTTAACATGGTTCTTTTTATTCTGGATGCCATATCAACCTCCTAAATAATACAAAGCACCAAATCTCAAACACCAAATTACAAACAAATTCAAAATCACAAATCTCAAATCTCAAACAAATTCAAAATCCAAATTTCAAAATTCCAAACTGTTTGTCATTTGGTGCTTGTTTCTAACTTTGACTTAAATCCCTTGTCCTTTCCCTTGTGACTTTTCTAAAATGGCATTAAAAATCTTAACGAGTTCAGTAGATTCTTGAATGAGCGCTCCCTGCTCCGAGCAGGTTGCATCAGTTGGTTCAGTAAGTTTCATCCAGTAGCATGTTTCCTTAGCTTCTTTGCGGCAAATTTTAATACGCATTATGAAATCTTTTTTGCTCAAAGATTCGTTTGCTTCTATGTAATTGGCTCCAACAGAGCCAGCAGAACGGACAAGTTGTTTACCGTATTCTACATTAGGAATCGTTCGCAGCAGTTCTTTAACATACATAGTTACTCGTTTGGCAAACTTTAGAGTTCGATCTTCAAGATCATATCGTTTAGAATTTGGATTTTTGGACATTGTAATTTGTTTGACGCTTGGTGCTTGTATTTTGGAATTTTTTTATCTTTCATGCAACAGAAACGGTTCAAAGGGTATCATCTTTCCTGTTGAGAGGAGATACTCTGTCCTGTCAATAATCTCCTTCTGCATCTGCGGGTTTAGGTCTTTGAAATATGCTGTGTAACCAGAGACCCTCACCAGAAGTTCCGGATATTTATCCGGATTTTTCACAGCCTCAACAAATTTATCATGGGTTGTAATGTTAAACTGTATCTCCAACGCAAGATTTGAGCCAAAGCCTGCCCCTGAAAGTTTTTATCAGGGGATTGCGTTTGCCCAAAAATGCAACTGCATTTTTGGGTTAATGCTTTTGTCCAAAGACAGGGCTTATTATCACTGTGACGTTGATAGGAACTTTGCGTAATATATATAGGGAAGGAATGAATCGCGTAGAAATGGGCGGCTTCTCTTCACGCTCGGAAGAGAATTTCCTAAGAAACGATTAGACTCAATCACTATCGGAACCTCCTATTTGAAAAATAATTCAAAAGGCGCTGTTTCCTTACGATGACGTTGGCCTAATAAAAAAAACTGTTTATAAAGGCATGGTTTATCTGTGAAGTCTTCATATTTGGCCGAGAGTAACAGAGATTCTAAATGGTGTCAAGTAATGTCTGTGGTTGGGTAATTTATTGCTTCCACTTTACCCTATCTTTGGGTATACTAATTCAGAAACATTATAAGGATGTTCGCGCTCAAAAACACCCGGACGCAGAGAAGAACAAGGGTTTTCACCACAGCATACTTCTTTTATGTATGTGAGGATGCAAACCGGCAGTCCTGACAAAGCAGATGGGTATTTTTCCGCATGAACCATATATTGTATGATTAACTTAGGTATCCTTGTATCAGGCAACGGGACAAACCTTCAGGCTATAATTGACAGCATAGAGGCCAAAAGGCTTGACGCCAGAATAAAGATTGTCATAAGCAACAATCCGAACGCCTATGCCATTGAGAGGGCAAAGAAACATCACATCCCTGTATTCATCATAAACGATAAGCATTTCCATACAAGGGAGGATGCTGATAAACATCTTGTTGAACTGCTTAAATCACACCGCATAGAGCTTGTAGTTTTAGCAGGTTTTATGAGGTTGTTAAGCCCTTTGTTTATTAAATCGTT
This sequence comes from Deltaproteobacteria bacterium, assembly GCA_016219285.1. Classification (GTDB taxonomy): domain Bacteria; phylum Desulfobacterota; class GWC2-55-46; order UBA9637; family UBA9637; genus JACRNJ01. The sequence goes on along the minus strand of JACRNJ010000071.1, from coordinate 2,393 downwards.
TTCAATGAAAATCATAAATATACATCCTGCCCTGCTTCCGGCGTTTCCAGGTCTTCATGTACAGAAAAAGGCCATAGACTACGGAGTGAAATTTTCAGGCTGCACAGTCCATATTGTTGACGAAGGCGTTGACACAGGCCCGATTATAATTCAGGCCGTTGTGCCTGTCCACAGCGATGATACAGAAAAAACCCTCGCCCAAAGGATTTTAATAGAGGAGCACAGGATATACCCTCAGGCAATCCAGTTTTTTACAGAGGAAAGGATTGAAATAAAAGGAAGAAAGGTCGTCGTTAGAAACTGCCATAAGACAGAAGATGTATTGGAAAATCCAAAGGTGGAGATTTTCAAATGATAGCATCAAAGTATCAAAGAGGCAGGATTCATGATGAATTCTAATAGCAGCCCTATCCTCATCAGCGCCTGCCTTGTTGGAATCAACTGCCGCCATGATGGAACCAATGCCATGCGTAAAAAATTAATCAAACAATATTCAAAAGAACGGCTGATACCTATATGTCCTGAACAGCTTGGCGGGCTGCCAACACCAAGGCCGCGCGCTGAAATAAATCCACCCTCTCCCCCCTTTAGAAAAGAGGGAAACAAGAAAAAAAATTGTAAGGTTATTGACATGAATGACAGGGATGTAACCAAAGAATTTATACATGGAGCAGAGGAAGCCCTGCAAATTGCCAAACTATTTAATATTAAAAAGGCCTTGCTTAAAGAAAAGAGTCCTTCTTGCGGCGTGCGGTTTATTTACAAAAGCGGAAAACTTGTCATCGGCATGGGTGTAACCGCAAGGTTATTAAAAGATGGCGGTATTGAAGTAGCAGGGGTGGAATAATGTCAGGTCAAAATTACAACCTGCAAAAACACTTGGTCAAGCCTCTTCTTTGTAATTAAAAAAAATAAAGTAACATACAAGAGAGACAAGGAATAGGTACGTAAATATAGCGCTATGTAATAAATAAAGAAGTATGCCGCTGACTATTGCGACACCGAAGCTTGTCTGGTTCATCCTCTTTACTATATTGGCAGGAAGCCTCTGCACATATCTCCCTCCAATGAATATAACTGCAAGTATGCCTATAAATATTAAGGCGTAAACAATTATTGTCTTTACATCAGCCATGCAGCCTCTTTTCTCCCCTTAAGCATCACAGAGGGGCTTAAAAGCCTCATCATCCATGTTAAATTAAATAACACTAACACTGCGGTTTTCATCAAGCATTTCGTTAATCCTAACGGCGCTTTGTGCTTTGGTGTCAAACCTTCACTATTCATTTATAACCATCTCCTTCTAGTGTCTTTTCTAATATCTTAATTGCCTTGCCATGCCATCGCTTTATGTCTCAAACCTTATAGCCCTTATATAGCCAGTCAAATGATTTTTGAAGGTTTGACCCACTTCTTCTCTTCATAAGCCCTGCCAATTTTACAGATATGCTGCATACCTTATTCCTCCTCAAAATAGAATTTTCCGGCAGAATTCATATTGCTATCCTCGTATCGCCTTTATCACAATCCTTATTTCGCATCAAGGGAAATATCTAACCTGTTTGTATCCGCACCAAGTTCGTATATACCCCTGATTTTGGGGTTATAGACGAATCCCTACCGACTCCGGCTGCTGGTTACTACTACACCACCAGGCTTCTTGCCAAATCCCTTGCCATAAAACCAAACTTATAAATATAATTCATGTTCCCATCCACCTCCGCATCCACCTCATTTGCAAGGATAGAGTTGAGGATGTTTTTTTCTCCCCCTACACCTTAAACTCCTCTGTATCCACCCACTCCTTTTTTAGAAGCGACCAGAAGTCCTCGGCAAGACCCTTCAGCACATACTCATAAGGAAACCAGCCATAGCCAGAATCACCCCATCCTGAGCCCCATGAGTTTCTTATAAGGAGCGCGCCTGTTGTCTCCACACCGCCCTTGCCTGTGTTTTTGATTTTCATCTTGTCATCATAGCCAACTGCCATGACCGCATGTCCGCCCTCTATCTTTTCACCCTTGCATGGAAATGGAATCTTTCCGGTTTTATCCGCCTGTTCTATTGAACTATAGACTGTGAAGCCGAACATGGCAGGATGTCCGCCTGCGAGATATGTCTTTATGCGATTGAGTAAAATATCGTTTGATGTTCCCGGTGGGTCGTGCCTGAAGTATTTTATTGCCTGATAGTTCTGCGCAAAGGCATAGCAGAATGCAGGGGGTTCTTTATCAAAATCCGTTATCTTGTATTGCCAGTATTCTTCAGGCGGGACACCAAAGAGAACCAATGCGCCCATTGTGCTTCTTAAAAAAGCGCCTGTATCGCCTGTCCAGTGGAGGATGTTGCGGGTAACCTTGTAGAGAAAGAGCCGCGAGGCATCTATATGCCTT
>JACRNJ010000067.1 GCA_016219285.1 Deltaproteobacteria bacterium | reverse complement strand
ATCTAAAAGGAGGAGGTTAAATGGGTTTTCTCTAATCATCGCCATAGCCTCCAGACCATCCTTTGCTGTGAAGACCTCATACCCTTCCTTCTTTAAAATTTTAGAGCAGAGGTCTAATGTATCAGGTTCATCATCGGCTATCAGGATTTTATAAGGCATATTTATTTTCCGGTAAAGTAATGATAAAGGTAGTCCCTTTCCCTACTATACTATTACAATCAATGTTACCGCCATGATTCTTTATAATAGTATGGCTTACTGCCAGACCCAAACCTGTTCCCTTCCCCGGTTCTTTGGTAGTAAAGAAGGGATCTAATATCTTGATTAGATTCTCCTGCGGTATTCCACAACCCGTATCAGCAACCTGAACCTTTATCCAGCCGTTATCTCTGTATGCCTTTATAGTAAGCTCTCCTCCATTGTCCATAGCCTGGCAGGCATTGAGAACAAGATTTACAAAGACCTCCTCTATCTGCCCCTTAGCGCCATTTATCAATAAATCCGTTCCTATATCTTCTGTAACCTCAATCTTTTGAGAGGAAATGGTATGATGGCACATGGAAAGGACATCTTTTAAAACCTCTTTTATATTTAAAGGCTCCATGCTTTTGGGCGTCTCCCGGCTAAAATCAAGAAACCTCTTTACTGTTTCCTTACACCTCTTCGCTGCCCTGACAATTCTATCTAATTCTTCTCTGCCCTGAGCATTATCCTGTGTCTCTTCCAGAAGATAGGTAGCATAACCAAGAATGGAGTTTAACGGGTTATTTATCTCGTGGGCAATGCCAGAGGCCATCTGTCCCATAGCAGCCATCTTCTCAGATTGGATAAGTTTCTCCTGAAATCTTTTTTCCTGTGTAATATCTTTTGCCACATGAACCGTTCCCACTACCTCCTTCCTCTCATTAAGCACAGGAAAGGTAGTAGTAAGAAATATCCCTTCCATGTGAGAATACTCCATCTCAATAGTAGCGGGTTCCCCTGTCTTTAAAGTTGCAGCATGCGGACAGGTAGGAAATGGTCCACTACCGTTGTGGAAGACCTCCCAGCACTTTCTCCCTTTTAGTTCATCGGTTGCGATGCCGAGCCTCTGTGCCAGAGCAGTGTTTGCCTTAACAATCCTGAAATCCATGTCGTGGATAGTAACAAGGTCTGTTATAGAGTTGAAGGTATTTTCCCACTGTAGGTCAGCTTCCTTTAGACGTTTGACCATACTTGCAAAACTCTTCTGGAGATACCCTATCTCATCCCTCCTCGGAACATCGGAGATACTGTCATACTTTCCATAATCAATGCTGTCCATTGCCTTTGAGAGCCTTCTTATAGGTCTCACCATGGCGTTGATTCCAAGAACCATCAGAAAGGTTGAACCTGAAATGGCAGCAATGGTCAGGAGGAATATCCTCTTACCGAGGTTAGTTAGCTTCTCATAGAAATCCTTCAGGGAAAATTCTATCCTTAATGTGGCTATCCTTCTTTCACCAACCATCAGCGGTGTTATGGCTTCTAAAATAGGCCCCCTATCCTTATTCTTAACCTCCCTAACAAGGGTAGCCTCATGTGCAATGACTTCTTTTGCATTTTCATAAAACTTTCCATGTTCAAAGAGGTGGCAGTGTGCCATGACCATCCCCGTATTATCAAAGATAATAATTGTAAGGATGTCTTCCTTTTTATGTAAGAGATCTGCAATATAACGGTCAATGATCCCGCTCTCCTCTACAAGTCCCACCTCCTGATAGAGGATGGCATTGGTAAAATTTATCCCTGCGGTCTCTGCCAATACCCTTGCCTGATTCTCCCTGTCCTTGAGATATAGCGCTTTTTCCCTTGAAAGGACGGCATAGCCAATCAATCCCATGAAGGCAACCACAAAAAGAGTGGCGGCTATAATTGCCTTACCTCTTAAAGAAAATAGAAATGTCTTAATCCTCATCATCTCTAAGATACACCCCCTGCCCTTTTAAATAACCTATTATATTCCGAATACTATCAAAGTCAGAATCGGATGCCTCGGTAAATCCGTATCTTATCTCTTCACCCCACTCCTTTATATCAGGGTCATAAGGATTAATGCCGAGAAGCGCCTTCTTCACAGAAGCAACGAGCGCACGGGAGGCGCCTTTTCTTGCAACGATAGTCAATTCAGTAATGGGTTCCGATATAAATATAAATTTAAGCCCCTTATCCTTATAGGAGTATGCAATTGTGTCTATCACTGCCCCTGCATCATAGTTCCCTTTAAGAACCTCCCTGACAACCGAGTCATGATACCTCAGATGAAAATATCTGGAAAGACCCTTTAAGCCAATCCCGTTGCTGTAAAGCTGATAAAGGGGAACAACCGCTCCAGAGGTGGACCACCTTGATGCAAAGGCAAAGGATTTTCCCTTAAGTTCGGAAAGGCTGTTAATCTCTTTATCATTTCTGGTAATGATTACGCTTCTGTAGGAGGGTTTGCCATCACGGTTAAGGGATTTAAGGATGGGAATCGGTTCTATCTCATTCCTGGCTGCAACATAGCTCGCGCCTCCCATAAATGCTATATCTATTTTTCCTTCCTGCAAAAGACTGACGATACCCTTGTAGTCTTTAGTCAACTGCATCTTGAATTTATAAGGGGTATTGGTGGAAAGATAATCCATAAGAGGTTGGAATTTTTCATACATAAGCTGCGGGGTATAGAGAGGGATGAGACCAAAATAGACTATCGGTTTCTCTGGCTGGTCTTTCGCAGATGCAGGGTGAGATAAGGATAAGATAAACCCTCCAATAACAATCAGGAGGGTAGCTTTAAGGAAGGTCGCCATAAATCATAATTTAACAAATACATGATGTAAAGTAAAGGGGATCGCGATGTGCGTAAAATAGCGATTAAAAACCTCGCTATTTTACATCTTCCACTTGCAATCGCTTCGCAGCAAGTGGAGCCAGCCGATTTGCCCGACCCAAGCTTCGCTTGGGTATCCCGACTTCGCTATCGGCCAATTTTTGTTCCTCACCGTATCGGTGAACATACGGCTCGTCTCAAAAAACACACCCCTTTAGTCCCCTCTCGAGAGGGGATTTAGGGGTGTGTTGTCTAACAGCCAACTTGCCCTTGACAGGTGAAACGTCTGTCAAGGACTTGCAGGTTTCCCCAAAAATCAATGTCTATTTTCGGGCGATGTGCTGGGATAAAATATTTTTTACGGTTTTTTGCAAAACCTATTGAAGGATAATTCAGGACATCAAAACTCCTAACTATCTGCCTTTACTTGGTTTCGAGGAGTTTAAATTCCACCCCTCCCCCTCTTTTTACCACACGAATGAGAAACGGCTGTCTAACCGCTTCTCTATGTGCATCCATAGTAATATTTCCGGTAACCCCCTGCATATTTATCTTTGCCAGCGATTCCTTTACTATGACAGGGTCGGTTGACTTGGCCTGCTTTACTGCTTCTGCTATAAGCATGAATGAATCATAGGCATTTGCCGACACTATACCAGGATCCTTGCCTGTCTTTCTCCTGTATTCTGAAACAAATTTTGAAACAACCGGCAGCTTATCATCCGGAAAGAAACCTGCATATAAAATCGTCCCCACAGCAAGTTCTCCGCCATTTTTCAAAAACTCATCAGTATAAAGAATATCTCCGCCGATAACAGGCGCCTTTATCCCCTGTTTTCTCATCTCGTTCAGCACATCAATGGCAGCCGCGTCGTCCCCTGCAAATATTACCGCATCAATCGGCTCTTTCGCATCCTTTTTCAGTTGAGAAATTGCCTCTTCTATTGTTGCGCCCATCATTACATGGGTTTCGCTGACAATCTTGCCGCCCTTTTTTATTATTGCGCCTCGGAACAGCCCGCCGATCTGAAGAGATGTTTCATCATCCCTCATTGATGTGATGATGGCGTAGTTTTTATATTTTAATTTATCCATTGCATATTTGATGGTCTCCTCTGTGCCAATTTCATCCGGCAGCCCATTGCGGAATATAAACGGCCCGCTCCTGCCAATATGTCTCTTGCTCCCTGCTGACATAAGTATCACCTTTGATGCATTTGCCAGCCAGACAGGGCCGAATGTTGACCAACCTGTCGGCGAGGTGATGATTGCAATAACATGCTCTTTTATCAGCTTCTGGACAACGCCCTGCGTCAGTTGCGAATTGCTTTGATTGTCATAATGGATAATTTCTATTTTTTTACCGCCTATGCCGCCGGCATCATTGAACACCTTTGCCGCCAGTTCAACACCTACCAGGGTCATAAGACCAGTCTCTGCATCATCGCCTGTCTCAGGGCCGACAACACCGACCCTTAGGGGTTTGGGTTCTCCGGCAAAGGAAATAAAACAGGCAACAGGCGATAGGCAATAGGCAATAGATGAAGCGCATATTGCTAACAATAAAATTATTTTATTTTTTTGATGCCTGCTCAATTTCCGTCTCCTCTAATTCCTCAACGCTCTTTGGTATACTGACAATAAAGTCTTCCTCCAGCGAAAATATATTGGGGGCATCGTTCCTTTTTGCAAACACACCCCTTTGCTTTTTATCTTTTTCACCAATAAGGAGTTCTGTTTGTTTGCCATTTTCACCAATTACAGTAATTTTTAACATTGGTATGGAAAGGCCGTAGCTCATTAAATCATTTGGCGACTCATCGACGAATGCCTTAATCTTAGCGTCCTTTATCTTATACAGAAGCTCTGTAACCTTTATTGCACCGGCCACTGCGTTTTTTGGCTTGGTAATATGCCACTTGCCCTCAGAAGGATGGCTCACGGTTATAGACTTGCCATCTAACCATTTTATCTCAAAACCTTTGATTTTAAGAGGTTCAAAATAAAATGCCGCCTTATCACGCAGGTCATAAACTGTTTTATCCGCCTCTGCCCTTATATCGGCAGTCAATCTGAATATGCGCGGGTCGTCCTTAAGGATTGCAAAACCGAGATTCATGGTAGGATTTCTATCGCCGAAGACGATTGTCTTTACTAAACCGGAAGAAATCTTGAAGGTAACCGAGAGACTGTCTTTGCCACTTATGCCCATCTCCTTAAGTTTTTCATTGGATTGGGTTTCAAAGAGAGTTGCCTCGAACTTTGCGTTGATAATTGCGTCAAGGAGTTTCTGAACAGCCTCTTTATCGGCAGCTGCACTCAGAGGGCTTTTAACAAACCATGTCTCCGATTCTTTTCTTAAAATTATATTGTCACTTCCCTTAATTATCTGAAACTCTACAATATCTTTTGGCTCAAACGGAAATAGTTTTTTCTTTATTTCTTCTATAACCTTTTTTTCCTCAACCTGCTTGTCTATAAGATAAAATGAGCCGCCGATTACAGCCAGCGCAATAAACCAGAACACGGTCTTTCTGAAAAACCTCATCTTATTTTTTCTGCCTCCTGCGGGTTTGAAAAAACAATTTTTGATATTGATTTTTGCTTATTTTATTTACCAGCTTTTTATAGAGGATGTCAATGTTAAAAGCGGCGATTTCTTCCCCTATCCCCTTCGACAGGCTCAGGGTGACAATGTCATGGTGAGCCTGTCGAACCATGCCTGTTCCACCGAAACATTCAGTAGCAGGTTACAAGCCACTGCTGTCCAAGATAATCTAAATTCATAAATCCCTTCCGCATAAAACAAGGCTTTTATACAGGTGAATACGCATTTTCAAAATCAGGTTACCCTCTTTGTTTGTTGTATGCCTCATTATGCTGTCCAATTAAATCCCCTT
>JACRNJ010000066.1 GCA_016219285.1 Deltaproteobacteria bacterium | reverse complement strand
TTTGAATGTCAATGTGCCTGCAGGCGATGTAAAGGGTTACAGGATAACAAAGCAGGGAAAGAGATTTTATGGCGACTCTGTGGTGGAGAAGATTGATCCAAGGGGAAAGAAATATTATTGGATAGGCGGGGATATATTGAGATGGGAAGGCGGCAAAGACACTGATTTTGAGGCCGTTGTCGGTAATTTTATATCAATCACACCAGTTCATCTTGACATGACAAATTATGCCTCGTTTAAGGAATTGCATAATTGGAAAATATGAAAAACAGGCTAATATTTAGGTTGAGGTTGAGAAATTCCTCAACCTTGGCCTCAGCCTTAACCTTTATTTAATGATGCCGCCATTAAAATTAAAAGGAAAAGATAATTTTGTCAGGTCCCGCCGGAGAATGGTTGAGACTCAGATTATCCCAAGAAATATAAAGGATAGGCGGGTTCTTGAGGCAATGCTTACCATACCGAGGCACCTGTTTATTCCCGAAGAAGCGCTGTGGAGCCAGGCATACAGCGACTTTCCTCTGCCCATTGGAGAGAAACAAACCATATCGCAGCCGTATATTGTTGCCCTTATGACAGAAACCCTTGAGTTAGAGAAGACAGAAAAGGTTCTTGAAATAGGCACCGGCTCAGGTTATCAGACCGCTATACTTTCAATGCTTGCAAACAAGGTTTATTCCATAGAAAGGATAGGGCTTTTGGCGGCAAGGGCAAGAAAGGTATTGGATTCTATAAACTGTTCTAATGTAGTGATAAAGATTGCCGACGGCACACTCGGCTGGCCTGAAGAAGCGCCATTTGACGCCATCCTGACAACAGCGGCTGCGCCTGAGATACCGCAGTGCTATATTGAACAGCTCAATATAGGCGGAAGATTGGTGATACCGGTCGGAGAAGAATACTCGCAAACACTTGTAAAGATAATAAAAACCAAGGAAGGGATAATAAAACAGGAGATGGGCGGCTGCAGGTTTGTAAAACTTATAGGGAGGCATGGGTGGAAGACAGAGGACACATTATAAAAAGGCTGTATCAATGGGTTCTGCATTGGGCGCATACGCCTTATGGAACATGGGCATTATTTATTCTGGCGTTTACCGAATCTTCATTTTTCCCCATACCGCCCGATGTGCTGCTTATTGCCCTTGCCATCTCAATACCTGCAATGTCTTTTAGATATGCGCTTATATGTTCAGTGGGCTCTGTTATAGGAGGGCTTTTTGGATATTTTATAGGCTGGCAGCTAATGGATATCATAGGTTCTCCGATAATCAGATTCTACAATCTTGCTGAACAATATGAGGTTGTAAGACGCTCGTATGAGGAGCATAATGCGCTTATTGTGTTTATTGCCGCATTTACACCAATCCCCTATAAGTTAATTACTATCACAGCAGGCGCATTTGAGGTAAATATCCTTACCTTTACCATAGCATCTCTTGTTGGCAGGTCTGCAAGATTTTATCTTGTTGCGTGGTTAATCCATAGATTTGGCCAGCGCATCAGGGAATTTATTGAGAAATATTTTAATATTCTTACATTTATCTTTGTTGTTCTTATAATATTAGGTTTTATTGTGGCAAACAGGTGGGCGATAAGATAGCTGCAGGCTGCAAGATTAAATATGCAAGAGGTAAGAGGCAAGAGGTATGGGGCAAGAGGCAAGATTTTTTCTTACTTCTGACTTCTAACTTCTTGCTTCTTGCAATAACAGGCTGCGCCATATCCCACGGCATTTATCATACTATAGAAAGAGGGCAGACCCTCTGGAGGATATCAAAGACATACAATGTTGATATTCAGGATGTGGCTGAATTTAACGATATTACTGATACAACGCAGATAAAGGCGGGACAGAAGATATTTATTCCGGGCGTTTCACGCGTTCTCAAAGTTGAGCCGTATAAACCAACAGACTCAAGACCAGAGACCAAAGGCCTAAGACCAAAATCTGCAACCCATGAACCTTCCTTGCAGCAAGAACCAAAAGAAGAATATGAAGGCAAGATAGTTTCAGAAAAATGGAGGTTTTCATGGCCTGTGAAAGGCATTGTAATCTCTCCATTTGGCATAAGAAATGGACAAAAACATGACGGCATAGATATAGCCGCACAGAAAAGCAGTTCTATATTTGCTGCCGATGAAGGCGAGGTTATATACAGCGATGACGGCATAAGGGGATATGGAAATATAGTGATGTTAAAGCATAAGCAGGGTTTTATAACCGTGTATGCCCATAATAAAGAAAATCTTGTTAAGGTTGGAGAGGTGGTAAAGAAAGGGGCTGTGATTGCCAGATTGGGAGACACCGGAAACGCCTCTGTTCCGCATCTGCACTTTGAAGTAAGAAAGGATAGAAAACCCAGAAACCCTCTTTTCTTCTTGCCTTAGAGCGGTGTTTGTAGTATAAAAAACAACGCGCAATCCTCTTTTTTCTGACCTTGTAATTTAGGCGGTATTATGGCTATAAGAAAATATGATGGCAGTGGCGAAGAGTTTAACACGGGTGGCAGGGAACAAAAGGTTTTTCAAGACAGGGACGCAGTAAAGATATATTTTGAGAATATTAAAAAATATCCTCTGCTTTCACGGGATGAAGAGATACAACTGGCGCAAAAAATAGCCAAAGGTGACGATGCTGCTAAAAGCAGGATGGTAGAGGCAAATTTAAGGCTTGTAATAAATATTGCAAAGAAATATATAAACAGGGGCTTGCCTTTTCAGGACCTTATAGAAGAGGGAAATATAGGTTTAATAAGGGCGGCGGAAAAATTTAGACTGAACAAGGGGTGCAAGTTTTCAACCTATGCAACTTATTGGATAAGGCAGGCGGTTGAAAGGGCAATCATAAACCAGTCAAATTTAGTAAGGCTCCCAATCCATATAGCATCTGATGTTTATAGAATGATTAAGGTAACAACGGATCTGACAAAAAAACTGAATAGAGAACCTTCAATCATGGAGATTTCGGCAGGCATGGGGGTGTCAGGGAGATATGTAAAAAAACTCTCTCTTATTGCAAAAAAAAATGTATCTCTTGAGGCAAATATTGGAGGGGATTCTGATCAGTCGCTTTTGGACATGATAGAGGATGACAAATTTCAGCTTCCTATAGAAATGATGGAGGAGGAAACCCGCTTTCAACAGATAAAAGGCCTGCTGGGAATGCTGGACAAAAAAGAACAAGCAGTTATAGCCATGCGGTTTGGCCTTAATCAAGGTGAGCCAGAGACATTGGAAACTATAGGTGAAAGATTTGGAGTAACAAGGGAAAGAATAAGGCAGATAGAAACAAGGGCAATGGAAAAGATAAGAAAGATTCTTAAGAAACAAAATATGGCATTGACGGATATATGAAAAATGGGATGTGGGGTGCGTGATGCGTGATGCGGGATGTGGTTTTTTTACATCTCCTACATTCCACTACCTGTCTTCCAATCTTTAACAGGAGGTTTTTTTATGGTTGAGACATTAAGAAAGGTTATCAGAGATGTCCCTGACTTTCCCAAGAAAGGGATACTTTTTAAGGATATAACAACTTTATTAAAGGATGCGGCTTCTTTTCAAAGAACAGTGGATTTAATGAGCCATCGCTATGTGGGAAAGCATATTGATGTGGTGGTGGGGATTGAGGCAAGAGGGTTTATTGTGGGGGCGGCGCTGGCATATAAGCTTGGCGCAGGGGTAATACTGGTCAGGAAACCAGGCAAGCTTCCGCATAAAACCCACAAGGCATCTTATAAATTAGAATATGGTGAAGATGCGCTTGAGATACATCAGGATGCAATAACTCCCGGGCAAAGGGTATTGATAGCGGATGATGTATTGGCAACAGGCGGAACAGTTTCTGCGGTTATAAGCCTGATAGAGAAGATGGGAGGCTATATTGTAGAATGTGCATTCTTGTCGGAGATTGAGGCGCTTAACGGCAGGGGCAAGATTAAAAACCATCAGGTGTTTTCTTTGATAAAGTTTTGATCTTAAAGAAACATAAATGTCAAAGCTCAAAGTTCAAATGAATGTCAAATGATCAAATGCTGATTTTTTTGTCATTTAAACTTTGGACTTTATTTGACATTTGTATTTTGACATTTGAAATTTTATTTTAATCATGTCCCTCCCTATCCGCGCTAAACTAACCATCTGGTATACAGTTCTTGTTGCTGTTAGTCTTATCATATTTGGCATTATCTTATATGCCGCCCTTTCAAAGAGCCTTACAACATCAATTGATAACAGATTATTGCCATTTGCCGGTATGATATCCAAGGCAGTATTTAAACCCGGCACAGTAGCGCTGCCGCAAAATTTTGATGTCTTGCTTGAACATTTTTTTGGAATCAAGACAACAGGCACTTTTATTCAATTGTTGGATAAGTCCGGCAAGATAGTATTTACATCCTCAACCCTTGGGAAAACCCATATCCCTCTGTCAGGCCAGGCATATCATCACGCAATTGCCGGCAACATTACCTATGAGACCATAGAAAACATAGGCCGATATCCAGCCAGGATTATTACATTTCCATTGATGGATAAGCATACTGTAGTAGGGATTCTCCAGATTGGAGCGCCATTGCAGGAGGCAGTTAATGTAATAAACACACTCTTTTATGTTCTTGCTGTGGTAATTCCATTTGCGGTTATACTGGGGGGTATTGCCGGTTGGTTTTTCTCGAAAAAGGTGCTTGGCCAGGTGGATGATATTACCAGCATGGCAAAGAAGATAGAAGCAGGCAGTCTGAACGAAAGGCTTAATGTTTCCGGGCCAAAGGATGAGCTTGGAAGATTAGCAGAAACGTTTAACGACATGATTGCCAGACTGGAGCTTTCATTTAAGCAGCAGAAACAGTTTACAGCAGACGCATCTCATGAGCTTAAAACCCCACTGACTGTTTTAAAGGGTGAGATGGAGATTGCCCTCAAGACAGAAAAAACTGTAGAAGGTTTGCAAGAAGCGATCAGAAGCAATCTTGAAGAGGTAAATAAGATGAGCGCAATAGTGAGAAACCTCCTTGATCTTGCAAGGATTGACAGCAGGATTAAACTGCCAAAGGATAAGGTCAGCCTGAACGAGATTATGGAGAAGATATTTAATCAAACAATGCAGTTGGCAAAATATAAGGGTGTTGATATGAAGATAATAAAAAATGAAGAGGTTGTTGTAGTCGGGGATATATTGAGAATCGGGCAGCTTGTCTTTAATCTCATAGACAATGCGATTAAATATACGGTAAAGGACGGCAAAATAGAAATTTCACTGGAGCAAGAGGGCGATTGGGCTATAATTACTGTATTGGATACAGGGATTGGCATTGCACAGGAGGACATCCCATATATCTTTGACCGTTTTTACAGAGTAGATAAGGCCAGGACAAGTGTTGAAGGCGGGGTAGGACTTGGTTTAAGCATTTGCAAAGAGATTGTTGATGCCCAGGACGGAAGAATAGAAGTTGAAAGCGCAGTCGGCAAAGGGAGCATATTCAGGGTGTATTTGCCTGTTTCAAATAAGACCAACGAATTGCTGGGTGAATTGGGTTTTATATAATTTATAAATAGGAGGAATGCCATGAAAATAGGAATCCTTACAGGCGGCGGTGATTGTCCGGGGCTTAATGCAGTTATAAGGGCGGTTGTAAGAAAGGCTGCTCATTATGAATACGATGTGCTTGGTATAAAAGATGGGTGGATGGGATTGATTGAAACCAATGTCATTCCATTGGATATAAGAAGCGTGTCAGGGATACTTTCAAGAGGCGGAACAATTCTGGGGACATCAAGGACAAATCCTTTTAAATCTCCTGACACAGCAGAGAAGGTTGTAAATAATATAAAGAAACTTGGATTGGATGTTGTAATAGGCGTGGGCGGTGATGATACGCTTGGTGTTGCTGTAAAATTATTAAAGCAAGGTATAAAGGCTATTGGTATTCCAAAGACAATTGATAACGACCTCTATGGCACAGATTTTACTTTTGGTTTCGACACAGCGGTAAGTATTGTAACAGAGGCCCTTGACAGGCTGCATACAACAACTGAGGCGCATCACAGGGCAATGGTTGTAGAGGTCATGGGCAGGCATGCCGGTTGGATTGCCACTTACGGAGGTCTGGCAGGCGGAGCTGATATGATACTTATACCGGAGATGCCGTTTGAAGTAGAGGATGTTTGCAAGATGGTCACAAAAAGGGCTAAGGAGGGGAGGGGATTCAGCATCATCGTTGTGGCAGAGGGCGCGGTTTCAAAAGAAATTGATAGATATATAACAAAGGATGTAAAAAAGGATGCATTCGGTCATGTAATGCTGGGAGGCATAGGAGAATTTCTTGCAAAAGAGATTGAAAAAAACACAGGTGTGGAAACCCGGCATGTGGTGCTTGGGCATCTCCAGAGAGGCGGAAGCCCAACAGCGTATGACAGGATACTGGCATCCAGATACGGCGTAATGGCTGTGGATTTGATAAATCAAGGGAAATTTGGCAGAATGGTAGCGCTTCAGGGAAATAAGATTATAGACATTCCGCTTGCGGAAGGTGTTAAACAGACAAAGACAGTGGATATGGAGATATACAAAGTGGCAGAGGTATTTTTTGGTTGAGTACAAACGCAATCTTTGGCCAAATACTGTGTCAAAACTAACTGTCCAAATACTCACTTGCGGTTAGTTCACGCTGAAAAATATCCGTGTGCTAAAGTAGGGTTCGGTCCCTGACCGAACCGATGAGCTGTGCGTTCAGGGCTCACTTGTTGGGAAATACATTTTTGGGAGAAAGACCATTATGAGTTCCTTTATAAATAGCCACCACTATGTGGTATTGGTAAGTTTCTTTTCGGTAATCTTGATAGGCAATATACCTGTTGGTTATTACCGGAAGAGGTTCGCAAGGTTTTCAAGGCCGTGGGCAAGGTGCATCTATATTCCAATACTTGTAAATATTGTCTTGAGAAGGTTTTTTGGTCTCGGCTATGCTATTGTCCCTTTTACTATTTTAGCTATACTTGCCGGCCAGTTTATAGGCGCAAGGATTAAATTGAACCATTCGGACACCCGATATGATAAAAGAGACTCTGTCTCCAACTGAAAGAAGACCATTCCACCCCCATTTTGTCTGCCAGACAACACACCCCTAAATCCCCTATCGAGAGGGGACTAAAGGGGTGTGTTATTTACGATGAGCCGTAACCCACCCCTTCCCCTACTTGGAGGGGATAAAGGGGTGGGTTGTGAGGAGTAAAAATTGTCCGATAACGAAGTATGGCAGGCAAATCGCATGTTTGTAAAATAGCGAGGTCTTTAATCGCTATTTTACGGACACTTTATTATTGTTGACGCTGTAGGCGTATGCGAACAGGACAAGACAGACTCAAGGCCGATGGAAAAGAGACCTTCTATTTCCCTTGAAAAACTCCTTCAGGCAGTAGCATTGGGAAATACAGAGCCTGATGTGATTTCCTCAATAGCAGGCCGCCTTTCAAGGATTGAAAAAAGATAAGTGCATTGTCCCTAAAATTTAGCTTTGATTTTGACAGGAGGCATTAAGCGTGCAATGGTTTCTTATTGAAGAAATTAGGCATTTGTGATAGCAATATTATTATATGAACAAACTATCCTTTTCTGGTCATGAATCTTTCATCTGTAAACAGTTTTGGCTAAAAAAAATATTTGATTTTGCAAATGAGAAAAGTAGGTTTAGTGACGAAACTTCTGTAGTAAATTTAGGCGTGGGGAAAAATATGGTATCTTCCCTACGTTTTTGGGGTAAGGCGTTTGGAATGTTAGATGATAGTGATTCGCCTTCTGATATGGCTGAATATCTTTTTGGAAAAAAAGGAAAAGACATTTATCTGGAAGACTATGGAACCATTTGGCTATTGCATTACCATTTAGTGAAATCCAATAAGGCATCTATTTATAATTTGGTTTTCAACGAATTTAGGAAGGAACGCATAGATTTTACTAGAGATCAGTTATTAGGATTTATAATTAGAAAGTGCAAGGAATGAACCAATTGATAAATCATTTCTCCCTCTTTGGAATGTAGGAATAAATTTTTTGCAAAGCAGCCGACAGGGTAAGCGCAACTTGCAGGAGTTTATGGATATTCTTCTTTCTAAACCGTTTAAGTTGAAACAGGGATTTATTGATTTTTGGCTACCTGTGTTCTTGTTCATCAAACGCGATGATTTTGCTTTGTTTAATGATGAAGGGTACATCCCTTATATTACAGAAGAAACGTTAGGATTGGTGAGTAGATCCCCTAAAAATTATGAAATCAAAGCATTTGATATTGAAGGGGTCAAGTTGGATTTATTCAACCAATATCGCTCGTTGTTAAACCAGTCGCAGCAACAAAAACCTTCCATGCAAGTCTTTATTGAAACAATCAGACCATTTCTTACCTTCTACCGTCAATTACCTGAATATGCCAAGACTACCAAAAGACTAAATAAAAGGGCACTTGCTTTGCGAGAAGCGATTGCCTACGCTAAAGACCCGGAAGAATCATTTTTTGAAAAATTTCCTAAAGCCCTCGGCTACAATATAATACAGCTTCAGAAAAGCCATGATGATTTTAAGCAGTATATTCATCACTTGCAAAAAAACATTCGGGAAATACGTTCCTGCTACGATGAATTGGTCAATCGGGTAGAAAATTTCTTGTTAGAGGACATCATCGGAGAGAAATTATCTTTTTCTGATTACAAAATGACTCTGCAAGATAGGTTCAAAAAACTAAAAAAACACCTTCTTTTACCTCACCAAAAAGTATTTTATCAACGGTTAATGTCCGAGTTAGATGACCGGAAAGCATGGTTAAGTTCTATTTCACAAGCTTGCATCGGTAAATCATTGGATGTAATTTCTGACGAGGAGGAAAAAGTATTTTACGAGAAGCTCAAAGACATTATTCACGAATTGGATAATCTCTGTGAACTAAGCAAGGCAGATGTGGACGAAAAAAAGGAGGATGTATTTAAACTGGAAATTACTTCCTTTGTGGGAGGAATTAAGAAAAACCTTATTCGTTTGCCCAAAAATAGAAATAAGGAAATCATTCAGCGGGAAGATGTGATTAAAACAAAGCTGAGTGCCGACAGAAGAATAAATATTGCTGTTTTGTTAAAACTCCTACAGAGTCAATTAGAAGATGGAAAATAAAATTCGACATGTATTGGGCATTTCAGGTGGCAAGGATAGCGCAGCTCTGGCAATTTATCTGAAAGATAAATATCCACAACTGAACATTGAATACTATTTCTGCGATACAGGCAAGGAATTGGATGAAACATATATGCTCATTAAAAACCTTGAAGTATATATAGGGAAGACGATTACTCGTTTAGAAGCCGGTAAGTATAGCCACGAACCACCGTTTGACCATTTTCTAAAATTATATGGGGGCTATTTACCATCTTCTAATTCTCGCTGGTGTACGAGGAAACTAAAATTGGAGCCATTTGAAAGGTTTGTTGGGGATGATCCGGTAATTTCTTATGTGGGTATTCGGGGCGATGAAGACCGGGAAGGGTATATCTCTAAGAAACCCAACATCCAGTCCATCTTTCCGTTCCGCAAGAACATTTGGAGTGAGGACGTTATCAACAAAGCACTGAAAAATGACAATATTCTGGTGTTGGCTAATCTGTATGAGAAACACGTTGATAAAGCTATGACAAAACGGGTATTAGAAATTGTCAATGAGCCGATTTCCTCAAATTTCCCACAAACTGACAAGTTAAATGCTTTGTTGGATTTAGGAATAAATGTTTTCAATAAAGTGGTATTTGATTTCCTTAAAACAATACAGTATCCTTTGTCCTATGTGAATGATTTTCTGCTATTGGACAATGAAGATGTATTGGTGAGAGATGACATTTTCAGGATTTTACGGGAAAGCGGTGTGGGTGTGCCGAAATACTATGAAAAAGTAGAGTTTGAGATAAACGGTAAGAAAGGTGAATATGCCCGCAGCCGTTCCGGATGTTTCTTTTGTTTCTTCCAACAAAAGATTGAATGGGTTTGGCTATATGAGCAGCACCCTGACAAGTTTAAGATGGCAATGGAATATGAAAAAGATGGCTATTCTTGGATACAGAATGAACGTTTGAAAGACATCATAAAACCTGAACGCAAAAGGCAAATCAAAGAAGAACAACTGAAACATGCTGCCAGAAACATAAATAAAAAATCTCCTTATCTACTAGATATTTTAGATGAGGCAGAGGGAGAGGGTTGTGCGGCTTGCTTTATTTAAAAGGATTGGTTTATGGCCTACGATTTAGATATAGACGAAGAAGCAAAAATCAGCTACCATATTAAAAAATTTCTTCTTTATCCGCAGTTTTGGGATGACGCTGGAAATCAAATATATGTTAATTTGAACTGGAAACAAATTAAGTTCGTTCCTCGGAATAAATCAAAAATTCCTCTTTCAAAAGGAGTATATGCCTTTATTGTAAAACCCAAATATGATAACTTCTTTGAAACAAATTATTTATTTTACGTTGGTAAAACAAATAGAACTTTAAAAAAGAGATTTGATGAGTATTTAGATGAGCAAGCTGGAAAAGGGAAACCAAGAAAAAAACTTTTTAAAATGTTTAAGGTTTACAGGGAATACTTACATTTTTATTATGCTGAATTGAGCAACGAAAGTGATGTCGATTCGATTGAAAAACAGATTTTAGATACATTTGTTCCTCATGTAAACACACAAATACCTAAAGCAAAAATTAAACCGGAGTTAAAGTACATATATGAGCAATAAAAAAATATTATTCATATCCCTTGCCTTCGCGGAAGAATGGGCGATTGGATATATTATGTGGGACTGTTATCTTTTAATGAGGTAGCCAAAAGAGTTAAGTTGCCAAAAGAAATAGATAAAAAGTTTTTGGATGAAAATTTAAAACTTGGGGATTGGATACAAAGGGAGATTGATGATGATAGAATAGAAAGGATTGTTAGATATCTTCGAAATCAGGAACAAAGATTTTTTAATAGCATTATTCTTGGCATATATGGAGGTAACCCATTATGGCAAGAAATAGAATTACTAATATCTTCACAAACTAAGCCTCATTAGTGTATAATATGAGGCATGATATGCAAAAAAATATTTGATGCTCGTAGACTGCCACGAAAAGCGAAAGAGCAGTTGAGAATTGCTGCAGTCAGGCGCATAGATTCT
>JACRNJ010000015.1 GCA_016219285.1 Deltaproteobacteria bacterium | reverse complement strand
GCTCGGTTTACATTTCTTACCGTTGCCTTGTGCAACATGGGTGTATTCCTCCTTTGTTTTATTTTGCTGATAATACATGGAGAATACACCCTCTTTTTTTATGGTTCAATGAATTTACACAGAGAAGTTTACATTACCTTACCAAAAATCAATCTATTTTTGGGGACAAGACAGTTTTACTTATTGAAATTTTGGCGTCATGAATGATACCCTCTTGTGAAATGACAGACAATATGCCTTTTAAATCAGGTTTTGTAGCCATCATAGGCCGTCCGAATGTTGGGAAGTCTACACTCTTAAATGCAATCCTTGGAGAAAAAGTTGCTATTGTTTCTAAAAAACCACAGACTACCAGAAACAAAATCCGCGGCATAAAAAATAGTGAAAATGCCCAGATTATATTTCTGGATACCCCGGGCATACATACGGCAAAGGGTTATTTAAATGAATTTATGATAAGAGAGGCGATGTCGGCGCTGGAGGATGTTGATAGCATAGTATATCTGGCAGAGGCCGCAAGAAAGATAGACCAAGAAGATATTTTTATTGTCGAGGGTTTAAAAAAGCTTAAATGTCCTGTTATACTCGGCATAAATAAAACAGACATGGTGACAAAGGACAAACTACTGCCTTTGATAGATGAATATTCCAGATTATATCCATTTAAAGAAATTATTCCTTTATCCGCAGTAAAAATGGATGGAATTGACACGCTTTTAAATCTAATCATTAAGCTTCTTCCTCAAGGGCCAAAATATTTTTCTGATGATATATTCACAGATATGTCCGAACGGTTTATTGCTGCTGAAATTATAAGGGAAAAGGTATTTGAGCTTACAAAGCAAGAGATACCTTATTCCACCGTTGTTGTGGTTGATAGATTTAAAGAAAACCTGCAAAAAAAACTTATTTCCATCTCTGCAACTATCAATGTGGAGAGAGATTCTCAGAAAGGGATTATCATTGGGAAGGGCGGAAACATGCTGAAACAGATTGGCACCCGCGCCCGCATTGATATAGAAAGACTATTGGGGACAAAGATATATCTTGAACTTTTTGTAAAGGTTCAGAAGGACTGGACAAAGGATAAAAGATCGCTAAAGGAATTTGGGTACCAGTGAGAATCAGGTTGAGGTTAAGGCTGAGAAAAAATAAAATTCAGTCTTGTTAGTCTGTCTTAACCTTAACCTTAACCTTAATCTTAACCTTAACTTTAACCTGTTTTCTTATGAAACCTATTGTTGCAATAGTTGGAAGGCCGAATGTCGGCAAGTCAACCCTTTTTAACCGCCTTATTGGCAAGAGAAAGGCCATTGTCAGAAATGAGCCCGGTGTCACCAGGGACTTAAATTATGCGGATGTGATTGAACATGGCAGGGCATTTACCCTGATTGACACTGGCGGTTTTGAACCAATCTCCATCCGTCGCCAGTTACCTAATAAGGGTGGAGTGGATTCAACAATTCTTGCCAAAGTGCGGGAGCAGGCATTTCTCGCTATTGAAGAGGCTGATATTATTGTATTTATTATGGATGGCCGCGACGGTTTCCTTGCTTCTGACATAGATGTTGCGAACATATTGAGAAAAGTAAACAAACCTGTGATTTATGCAGTGAATAAGATAGATACCTCAGAACAAGAACAAGGGTTGGCAGATTTCTACAGCCTTGGCATGGAAGACCTTATCCCTGTTTCAGCTGAGATTGGCAAAGGCGTTTATGAACTGATGGACAAAATAATAAGCCTTATTCCCAAGACTTCTTCCTTGAAAGAAGAAGAGGAAAGTATAAGATTGGCAGTGGTTGGAAGGCCGAATGTAGGCAAATCATCTCTTGTTAATAAACTCCTTGGTTATGAAAGGGTTATGGTAAGCCATATGCCCGGCACAACAAGAGATGCAATTGATACGCCTTTTAATTATGATAAAAGAAAATATCTGCTTATAGACACGGCCGGCATAAGGAAAAAGGCAAGGATTAGCAGGACTGTGGAGCAATACTCAGTCATGGCGGCAATTAAAAATATTGAGAGGTGCGATATCGCATTGTTGGTTATAGACGCAATGGACGGCATGACAGAGCAGGATGAGAAGATAGCAGGCCTTATCTATGAGAGGGGGAAGGGTTGTATTGTTGTTGTCAACAAGTGGGATATGCCGGACAAGGAAACAAACACGGCAAAGCAATATGCAGAGCGGATAAGGTGGAAGGTAAAGTTCTTACAATTTGCGCCGGTTATATTCGTATCTGCGCTTACAGGCCAGAGGGTTTTTAAAATCCTTGAACGAGTCAATGAGGTGCTGGAACAACTCAACAAGAGGATAGCAACATCCCAACTTAATAAATTCTTTGACGAGTTTAATAAATATCATCAACCGCCTATTTATAACGGCAAAACAGTAAAAATCTATTACATAACCCAAATTGATATAAAACCACCCACATTTGTCGCCTTTGTAAATTTTCCGGAAGGCATTCATTTTTCCTATGAACGGTTTCTTGTAAACCAGATTAGAAAGGCATTTGAATTGGATAAGATTCCTATCAGGTTTTATTTTAGAAAGAGGCAGAGATGACCATGAAAAGGCTTTTTACTATAATAACTGACAGCGTAATGGCATTTTCCTATGATAATTGCCTTACCATGGCTGCGGCAATATCGTTCTATGCTTTGTTCTCTATGCTTCCGCTTATGTTTCTGTTCTTCTCGTTCATAGGTTTTATCCTTGGAACAGAAACATGGCTTTTTGAGCGGATTATAGAATTTATAAAAGAGAGCCTTCCGTATATGAGCGACAGCATCGTAGAGGATATTAAAGGGCTTATAGCTAACCGCAAGGTTTTTGGCTGGCTTGGCATTATAATGCTTATCTGGAGCGCCGAGTTTGTAATACTCGCCATAAGGGATGCTATGAACATCATTTTCGGAGAGGCGGAAAAAATGGGTTTTATAAAAACCAGGCTGGTTGTATGGGGAATATTCCTTATCTGGTGCATAGTTTTTCTCATCTCCATAGGTCTTCCGGTTGCGGCAGAGATTTTAAGCAGGATAAAGCTAGCTGTTTTAGGAATAGATATATCATACTATCTCGCAAAGAGTATAACCTTTAAATATTTTTTGCCGGTTGTAATTATGGTGGCTGCCGTAGCATTTATATTTAAGATAATGGCCGGAACAAATATTAAGGTTAGACATGCCATTTTAGGCAGTATAATATTTTCTGTTTTATGGGAGGCTGCAAAACACATCTTTGCTTGGTATATCTCGCATTTCGGCAGTTTCAATAAGGCCTATGGTTCTCTTGGCGCAATCATGATGCTTCTTTTATGGGTCTATTATTCAGCCGTTATATTTCTTTTTAGCGCAGAGTTCATTGCTTATGTAAAGGCGCCCAGAAAATGATTGGTAGCGTAGAAAACAGGAGACCTTAATTAAATCCCTAAACCCCACCCTCACCTTGATCCTCTCCCTGAGGGAGAGGAAAATAACTTCCTCCCCTTCAAGGGGATGATTGAGGTGGGGATAGGTCTCCTATTGGGAACGCTGCCAAATGATTGTCAGAAGAATCAACAAGATTTGCCTTGTTATAGTGGACGACAAAAGTAAGTAGATGTAGTTTGCCCGACACAACCCTATGTTGGGCGCCCCATGGGCGTATTTTAAAATAGCCGATAAATCAATTTATGTCGCTGACTATAGAATAGGGAATTACAGGTCTAAAAAAAGGTAGATATGTGGAATATATTCCAATACTTCAAGATATCTAAAAGGGTCGCTGCTGTATTTTTAATCCTTCTTGCAATGATGAGCATAGGCGGCGTGGCAGGCCTTTACAATGGGAGACAGATTGCCAATGTTACAAAGGATCTGTATGGAAATTTTTTCACACGGCAGGACACCCTTACTTCTATAGAAAAAGAACTGTTGACAGAAAGGATGGTGGTTTTTCTTTATATTACAATTACAGATGCAGCCTCCAAGCCATATCTGAAACAATCTTTAAAGGAACATGATAACAAGATAAAAGAGCTGATTGAAGAGCATTTAAGGGTTGAGCAGTTTGAGCATGGCGAGACAGCGTTTGAAAAGGCATGGTCTGATTATAAAGTTTTGAGGGATGAGGCAATTAGTATTTATGATAACGGTAACATAAAACAGGCTGCAGTCTTGTTGTACGGAGATTTATCAACTAATTTTAAATCTGCCATGGATATCCTGCAGCTGCTTCTGACGCAGGAAAGAGATTCGGCGCTCGGTCAATACAAAATGGCAGAGCGCCTTTCAAAGATTATTACATGGACAACACTCATCATGACTATTGCGACTATTATTGTCTCAATAAGCCTTTGGTTTGTGCTTACCCGTTCTATTGTAAAGCCAATTGAGGCGCTGGAAGATTCAGCCAGAAGGATAGCGGGCGGTAATCTGAAGGAAAGAGCGGCTATTACATCAGATGACGAGATAGGGGCGCTTGCCGCTGAGTTCAACGACATGGTTGAGCATCTTGGATATTATTATGCCACACTTGAAAAAAAGGTGGAAGAAAGGACAAGCGCCATAAAGGCTGCCAACGATGATCTCTTCAGAAAAAAACAGGAGATGGAGATATTAAACCAAGAGCTTGTCAAGGCCAATAAGATGAAATCTCAATTCCTTGCCAACATAAGCCATGAACTAAGAACGCCGCTTAACTCCATTATGGGTTTTTCTGACCTCCTATTGGAAAAGGCCTTTGGTGAATTGAATGAAAAGCAGATGCAATATGTTAACTATATTCATACAAGCGGAAGGCATCTGCTGCATCTTATAAATAATATACTTGACCTTTCAAAGATAGAGGCGGGCAGGCTGGAACTGGAAACAGAGGAGTTTCATCTCTCAGATGTTATAGGCGAGGTCATCGGCATCATAAGACCTATGGCGCATAAAAAAGGTTTAACCATTGAAGCTAAAACAAGTTCTATTTCACCAATGGTTAAGCTGGATAAACCTAAGTTTAAGCAGATTATGCTAAACCTGCTTTCAAATGCCGTAAAGTTCAATAGGGACTGCGGCCAAATAACCATTGATTGGAATATAACAGAGGAGTTTAAAGGAACTGATGTAGAAAGAATGCTTCAGCTTTCCGTGAAAGATACTGGAATAGGGATCAAAGATGAGGATATTCCAAGAATATTCATGGAATTTGAACAGCTTGATCCATCAATAACAAGGGAATACGGCGGCACAGGTCTTGGTTTGACATTGACAAAAAAACTTGTGGAATTGCATAGTGGAAGGATATGGGTGGAAAGCGAATATGGCAAAGGCGCTACATTCAGCTTTGCAATCCCGCAAGGCAGATTAGGTTCAGAGCCTGCGCCCATAGATATAAAACCTGCGGCTGCATCTATCTTGAGCGGACAACTACCTGATGATTACGCTTCTCACTTTTTACAGGATGAAATTGAAAAAGATAGGCCTGCTAAAGATAAGTATGACCATGAAACGCCGTTTGCCACAATACTGGTTGCCAGCGAAAGCAAAGCCACAAATGAGCTTATAAAGGCGTATCTGAATCAGAATGGTTACGGCGTTGAGCTTGCCGCAGATGGCGTAGAGGTTATAGAAAAGGCCAATCAGATAAAACCATTTGCCATTATTGTGAGCATAACAATTCCAAACAAGGACGGATGGGAGGTATTAAAAGAATTAAAGTCATCTCCTGATACATGCGACATACCTGCTATAATAATATCTGCCGCTAACAATAAAGAGTTGGGGTTCAGCCTCGGCGCAGTAGATTATCTTGTAAAACCTGTTAATAAGGACAAGCTGCTTCGTACATTAGGCAGGCTTAGCTTTACAGCAAATATAAAAAGACACCCATTCTGCATTTTAGCTATAGACGATGAACCGCAGGTGTTGGAATTTTTAGGCGACATATTAGAGAAGGAAGGCTTTGGCGTACTCAAGGCTGCAAATGGTGAAGATGGTATTGCCCTTGCCATAGAAAGGGACCCAGACCTCATAATACTTGATTTAATGATGCCGCATGTGAGCGGTTTTGACGTGGTTAATCAGTTAAAAAAGCATCCTACAGCAAAGGATATCCCCATCGTAATATTTACCGCAAAGGATATAACTGCAGATGATAAGGCAAAACTCGGGAATGATATAGCTGATATACTTAAAAAGGCGGAGTTATCTAAAAATAGCCTGTTAAAAGAAATTAAAAAACTTGAAATGGCATATCCTGCCAGGGCAAAGATGATAGACCCTCTAACCAGGGTATTTAATCATAGGTATTTCAGCTATTGGATAATACAGGAAATTGCCAGAGGGACAAGATATGGAATACCATTTGCCATGCTTATGATAGATGTGGATAGGCTGCATGACTATAACACAACAAATGGCTTTCTTCTTGGAAACACATTGCTTGTTGACCTTGCCAGATTATTAGAAGATAATATTCGAAAGGCTGACTGTATGATTAGATATGGCGGAGACGAGTTTCTTATTATTCTGCCTAGTATCAGGAAAGAGGCGGCAGCGGCAGTTGCTGAAAAGCTGAGGATCAGGGTGGGAAACCATGCCTTTAACTCAGCAAATGGGAAGAGGAGTGGAAGAATAACCGTAAGTATCGGCGTTGCGGCTTTTCCGGCAGACGGCAAGGAGTCTGACGAATTAATACAAAATATAAGCCATGCCGCAAGGTCTGCGTTTCAGAGCGGCGGCAACAAGGTTACACTATTTAATAAGATTACATAATAGAAAATGAGCTATGTGATTTGCTGTTATTGCATATTTTGCTGCGCATCGCATCTCATATTTCTCATCTACTATTTGAATTTAGAGGGGTGATTTACAGATGGCAATAGAGACAAAGAAAAAAGTGCTTGTGGTTGAAGATAATCCTATGAATAAAATACTTGTGAGGGATATACTAATAGCCAATGATTATAATGTAGTGGAAGCAGATACCGGTATAGATGCAATCAGAAAAGTGGCGGCAGAAAGGCCTAACCTTATACTTATGGACCTGAATCTTCCTGAAATGGACGGTATAACAGCGACAAAGATACTTAAATCAGGTGATACTTGTAAAGGCATACCTATTATAGCCCTTACTGCATCTGCCATGAAAATGGAAGTTGAAAAGACGCTTTCACAAGGTTTTGACGGATATATTTCAAAACCTATAGAGATGAAAAAATTTATAAAATATATTGCATCTTATTTTGAGAAGTGAGGCAGTTTATAAAAAACTGCTATTGAATACCCGCCTGCCTGCCGCAAAGTTCTTCAAATTTGGCGCTCTCTCCCCAGTATTTGGCCAGAGCAATCCCCCGAAGGTTTTTATCAGGAGATTGCGTTTGCCAAAAAATGCAACTGCATGTTTTGGGTTAAGAATTGTAGAAACATGGCTCTAACGTCATGTCTCTACAACGTTCCCCTTACCTCTTCAAGTTTACGAGTTCAGCCAGTATCTCATCTGTAGTGGTTATAATCTTTGAATTTGCCTGAAAGCCCCTTTGCGCGGCAATCATCTTTACAAACTCCTCTGCTATATCCACTGTGGAAAGTTCAAGCGCCTTTGAATGTATGCCCCCTCTGCCGGCAGTATTTGCGGCGCCGACAAGAAATTGTCCTGAATTACTGGATTCTACAAATAGGTTTTTACCCATAGAGGTTAAGGCGGTAGGATTTGCAAATTTAGCAAGGATTACCTGACCCATAGATATTGTCGTGCCATTTGAAAATATGCCTGTAAGGATGCCGTCGGAATCAATTGACATACTCTGCATAGCTCCGGCAGCATAGCCGTCCTGTGTCTGGTTGTTTATCGCAAAACTGCTGCCGTATTGGGTTATTCCATCATTTCCTGTGCCGCCTTCAGAAATGCTTGTGCCAAAATCAATGGCAATAGTCTGATTCTGGGATGCCCCCCCTGAAAAATCAAAACCGCCTGTAGGATATGTTATGGAACTCTCAGAATTCAAGGCGCCATTTGTATTAAATGTGAGGCTTCCCTGCGCCTGAACCTCAGTAGCGCCATTCCCAGAGTCTGCTGCGTCAACAACAGCAAACCATTCCCATGTATTGCCTGATGCAGCCGTTGCATCCTTTCTGAGATAGACTGTTACCTGATGGCTGTTGCCAAGCGAATCATATATAGTTACGGCAGTAGAAAAATTTGATGTTCCAGCAGCGTCAGCAACAAAGAATGCGCCCCCGGCGGCATCACTTGCGGCGCTGCTGCCAACTGCAATAACATCGTCTGCAGTAAAACCAAGTATGCCTTCTGCCGTAGTAAGCGCATCTGTCCATGCTATACTTAGCGCATTACTATTGCCTGTATCATTAGCAATCGTGAACTTGCCTGTTAATGAATCGTATGTAACAGTATATGTATCGCTGTTGCCGTTTTGCGCCTCAAGCGCAGTCTTTATGGCAGAGGCAACACCATCCCCTGAATAGGCATCGCCGCTTATTAAACCGCCACTTGTTATAAGGCTTGCTGTTGCAGTGGTTGCGCCTGAAGTAAATCTTATAGCATCATTGCTCCCTGTTGTTAAAACAAATCCCTTTATATCCGCATCAGAACTTAAATTGCCTACAGTATCTATGGTAGAAGTGGGATTGGGAGGAACAGCAGCAGAAGATACCGTCAAGTCTCCTACTGTGCTTAATATATTCCCTGCGCTGTCTGCCTGATAGCCTCTTAAAATATAACCTTCAGGGTTGACAATCTTGCCGTTCTTATCAAGATTGAACTCCCCTGCCCTGCTGTAAAACAAAGCGCCTGTAGCGTCATTTAACACAAAGAAACCATCTCCATCAATGGCAAGGTCAAGACCATTGTTTGTTGTTTCCAGCGCCCCCTGTGTAAAGAGCGGAGAAATACTTGAAAGTGATACGCCAAGACCAACCTGATTTGCGCCGGATACGCCCACAAGGCTCTGGCTCAGTATATCGGTAAAGGACACCCTGCTTGTCTTGAAGCCAACGGTGTTCATATTGGCTATATTATTGCCTATAACCGACAGGGCAGTCATGTTGGCATTAAGACCTGTTACGCCTGTAAAAAGTGATGTTAACATATCAGCCTCCTATAAAATTACAATACCCAAATCCTAAATTACAAACAAGTCACAAATCTCAAATCTCAAACAAATTTAAAATCCCAAATCACAATAACCAAACGGTTTGGAATTTGGAAATTGGTTATTGAAATTTATTTGTAATTTGGTGTTTGTAGTTTGTAATTTGTTTGTCATTTGGTGCTTGAAATTTGGTTATTACCATTTTTAACCTCTAATTCAAAACTTCTAATACACTGTTCATGCTTATCTTTATACCATCCACCATCAGATACGGCGTCCCCTTCTCATACACAATCCCATCCACTAAACCGGACAGAATAGTATCAGCACCTATTTTTGAACCATCCTGAGCGGCGGCAGAAATTGTAAAGGTATATTTACCTGCCGGAAGCAGACTGCCATTGGAATTCTTGCCGTCCCACAAGATTGCATTTTTGCCGGCAAGTCTGTCCCCCTCCTCTATTGTTCTGACTGCGTCACCGTTTTCATTGTAAATGGTTGTAGTTACCTTTGCTGCGTTTCCATTGAGATAGTAACCCATTTCTCTGCCGCCGCTTCCATCCAATGACACTATATTGCCGTATGCCTTTATATCTCTGCCTATGATCCCTGTAAGGTTATAGTTATTCATTGAGAGCATATAATTACTCATCGTCTCAATGCCTTTCTCCATATTCGTTATCCCTTCCAGTGTGGAAAACTGCGCCAATTGGGCTATAAACTCCGTATTATCCATTGGATTAAGCGGGTCCTGATACTGCAGTTGGGTTACAAGGAGCTTCATAAAATCACCCTTGCCCAGGCTTGTTCCTCCAATGCCACCAACATCACTCATATAAATTCACCCCCTTTCATAATTTTATACAAATATATCCACTACTCCGTCGCTGCCTTTTCTTTTCAAAAACCATGTATCTGCTGAAGATTGATTATCTTCCGTATGCCTTCTGTCTCCACCTCCTTCAGGCATAAAATCAAACCCTTCCCTGTATCCTGATGACCTGTCGCCAAGAAAAACAGTGAGTTCGGAAACTGCAAGCCCCTGCTTCATAAGGGCGTCTGTAAGCCCCTGCAGGTTAACCTTTAAAACTTCTTTAACCGCGGGATTATCAGCAGTAATGCTTGCCCTTACCACATTATCCTTTACTATTATATCCACCTTAAGATGCCCCAGAGACGGCGGGTCGAGGTTTATGGTTGCTTTACTTATGCCGTCCTTAAGGAATACGCCAATCTTGCTGCCAACCTGCTGTATTAAAGGCTCGCTTATTACCCTGACACCTGCTGCTGCATCTTTAGCTTCTGCTGCGCTGACGACAGCGCTACCCTGAAGATTATTTGAATTCATGACGCCAATTCCTGCATCAGAGACAGACTCAATTTTAAGGTCTTCCGGAGGGGGTTGTTTCCGGATATTATATGAGGCATCCATAATTTCCATGGTGGCAGATTTAAAATCTGTCCCCCGCTGCCCATCTTTCAAAAGAGACAAGAATTTTTCCCCTTCGGCAGAAGACAGCAATGCATCGCTCTCTTCAGGCAGAAGCCCTGTATCGGTTTCAATATTCATTTCCTGCAGCAAACCTGATTGTGACTTCAGTAAATGATTGAGCTTGAAATTATTATCTGTTCCCTCTGTGGGGACAGATTTTAAATCTGTCCCCAAATTCTCACCATGTGTCATGGAAGATAATGGGGATATTAACAGAGAGGCGGCGGGATTATCCTTATCAGATGCAGGCAGGAGGGGGTTAAAATCAGCGGCTAATAGACCGGCATTATTATCAAGTTTATCAATTCCAGTAAAGAAACCGTTTTGCAAATCAATAGAGGAATTTCTGCTAATGGATGTGCCGCTATTTTGCATAGCGCCATCTCTGATAACAGGATTGACATTTGCTGTCAGAATGCCAAAAAGGCTTATTTCCATAACAGACCTAAACTCTGCCTCAAGTTGCTTGTCTGACGATTTACTGCTCCCTTCCTGTCTGCGTGCGACGCACAGGCAGGTTGCATCAGGCGCAATACCCAAAAGCCCGTCATGGTTTGCTGCTGGGTCTTGAACTGAAAATAGAGATGTCTCGCTGATATTCATATTTATCCAATGAGCAGTTACTGCTTACTGCTTACTGCTTACTGCTTACTGCAATTGCTGTGCCAATTTATTTTCTTGTCAAATTATCATTATATTTCAATGGATTATGCTTTTGATTTGATGATTATTCATTTAACAGATGGGCAAAAAGGGGATTAAACAGTTAAGGGGGGGGGCAGAAAGTTCCTACCCCTATAATCCTTCTTTAGGAAGAAGTCTACCGCCTAATTTTTGGGTAAGTTTAGCAGCCTTTGCAGGTTCAACAAATGCCAGTATCCTTCCTGCTGTTTTGCTCTTCATGGTCATTAAAAATTTTACTGCAAGCTCCTCATCTAATTTTTCAATCCTGGACGCTGCCTCTTCAGGTGGCATGCTTTCGTATATCTTGACAAGGTTCTCCATACCCTGCTGCTTCTCTGCCTTTATGTCCTGTATAACCTTTTCCAATTCCTTTCTTGCCTTTGCAAGTTCGCCTATCTTCTCATCTATTCCAGCCTTCAAGGTTTTAAACCTCTCTTCTTCTATGCGGAGTTTTTCTTCTCTAATATCAAGTTCATTAGTCCTTTTTTTAACAGCCTCAATGATTTCGCCTGACCTGTCTTCACACCCTGTTTCCTTCACATCAGTTGTCTCAGCATACACAAAGGTAGAATTAGCCATAAGGATTAGTAGTCCAATAACCAAAATAACTCTATTCATAGATCACCCCTGTTCTTAAAAGTATTGGAATTATATTCATCTATAAAAAACTGCTCCTCTTTCCCTTCCAGCATCTTATGTCCTTTAATCTCCTTATCCTTTAAGAAATCCATTACCTTTCTATGCTTTCTTGCTGTAAGTAATTCATTCTGTTTTTCCTGTACTGCCGCTCTGATTAACCCTATTGTTTTCCTCTTTTTATCCACACTCTCTTTAAGAGACTCTATATAATTTCGGCAGGCATCCATCTCTGCTGAAGTAATCTCCCCCTTTTCAAGCATACCTTCTATTTCATTAATATAAGAATACATAAGTTCTTCCAGTTCTTTTTCTTTTTTATTCAACTCATCCTTTGCGAATGAAAACTCCCTTTTAAGGAGGTCCTCCATGTTTTTTCTGAAATCAAGAAGTGTTTCAAATTTGAATTTAAATGTCTTCATCTGAAAATACTCCTCAATATAAATTACAAATCCCAAATCCCAAATAAATTCCAATGACCAATGACCAAATTCCCAAATTTTAGAACATTGTAATTTGGAATTTATTTGTTATTTGATAATTGGATATTGGAATTTTCATTCCTTTGCCCTGCAAGTATTGCGTTCGTATTAAAGATTCAAAGCATACATCCCCTGAAGACTGTCATTATAATCAACCTTTTCATCTATACCTTGAAGCATGAAACTATTGACCCTCCCCATTGCTTTAATGGCGCGGTCAACATCCGGATTGCTCCCTTCTTTGTATGCCCCTATATTTATCAGATCTATATTCTTCTTATATGTCGCAAGCGTTCCCTTTACCTTCTGGACATAATTCATCTGTTCCCTGTCTATAATATCAAGCATGCATCTGGATGTTGAGAACAATACATCTATTGCAGGATAATGCCCAACTGATGCCAGTTCCCTTGACAGGACAATATGCCCGTCTAATATCGCCCTTGCGGTGTCAGCAATGGGCTCGTTCATATCATCCCCTTCCACAAGCACAGTGTAAAAACCTGTTATGGTTCCGCTCCCGTCTGATGTCCCTGCCCTTTCCAGTAATTTTGGCATAATAGCAAATACAGAAGGGGGATAACCCTTTGTTGTAGGCGGCTCTCCAACAGCAAGCCCTATCTCCCTCTGCGCCATAGCAAATCGGGTGAGAGAATCCATAAGGAAAAGGACATGGCTCCCCCGATCTCTGAAATATTCCGCAATAGTCATTGCAAGATATGCGCCTCTGAACCTTAAAAGCGGAGGCTGGTCAGATGTCACCACAACTACTACCGACCTTTTAAGCCCCTCCTCTTTAAGGTCGTTCTCAATAAACTCCTTTACCTCTCTTCCCCTCTCCCCTATCAGGGCAATTACATTCACATCAGCAGCAGTGTTTCTCGCCATCATGCCAAGAAGCACACTCTTTCCCACACCGCTTCCTGCAAATATCCCCATCCTCTGCCCGCAGCCGATTGTCAAGAGGCTGTTTATAACCTTTACACCCACATCAAGCGGTTTTGTTATCCTCTTTCTGCTTAAGGGATTAGGCGCAGAGGAATACAAGGCATATTCTATCTCCCTCGCAAGCTCGCCTTTCCCATCTATTGGATTGCCAATGCCGTCAATTATCCTGCCGAGGATAGCAGGACCTAACCTCGCCCTTGCCTGCTGCCCTATTTTAATGATGCGGCTGTCGGGTCCTATGCCCCTTATATCGCCAAGCGGCATTAAAAATATCTTGTCTCCATTGAAACCAACTACTTCACATACGACTGACGCTCCATCAAGCGCAAAGACACGGCACATCTCACCCACTGATATGCCGACTCCGACCCCTTCAATAACCATGCCTACAACCCTCGTAACCTTGCCGTTAACCTGAATAGGTTCCGCCTCTTCAATTGCCGCCTTTATCAATGACATTCTCACTTTTTCAACACCTCAAGAGCTTCCTTTTCTATAGTTTTCAGCCCTTGTTCAATCCTTGCATCAACCTCTCCGTGGCTGCCCTCTATTACACACCCGCCTCTTCCGACATATGCATCACCTTCTACAACAAAACCCCTCACATTCTCCATGTTTTTCAGAAAATCAGGTTTTGCCTGCATGAGGTATTCCATATCATCAGGGTTGAGCCTGATACACAGTTTTTCTGACGCTGTCATAGCGTCTATGGCAGCTTTTATTACATTGATAACAACATTTCTGTTTACAGATAATTCAGCATGAACAACCTTTTTTGCTGTTGTTATTATAAGTTCTATAAGTTCTTTTTCTTTATCTGCATAGAATTTTTCCTTAAAATACAAAAGTTCTTCAATTATGGATAAGAGTCTTTTTATCTCAAGATTTATCTTCTCCATTCCAAGTTCCATGCCTGCTCTCTCGCCGGCGGCAAAACCCTTTTCATAGGCATCCCTTTCAATCTCTGCCAGAGCATTCACCCCTGCCAGCCGATCTCTATCAAACTCGTCTGTCATAACCGCGGCCGCAAGATCCAGCAGCACGGGGGGAGCAGTATCCGCCTCTCCAAGTTTATATACCCTAGACAAGTTGTTCTTCGCCACCTTTGCCTCCCGTAACAATCTTACCCTCCTGCTCCAATCTCTTTACAGTCTTAACAATTTCCTGCTGCGCCTTTTCTACTTCGCTGAGTTTTACAGGTCCTTTTGTTTCCATATCCTCCTTCAGCATTTCGCTTGCCCTCTCAGACATATTCTTGAAGAATTTCTCCTTCAGTTCATCACTTGCAACTTTAAGGGCAAGGACAAGGATATCGTTGGATATCTCTTTAAGAATGGTCTGCATACCCCTGTCATCTATCCCTATAATGTCTGCAAACACGAACATCTGCTCCTGTATCTTTGTTGATACCTCGGCATTATTCTTTTCTATCTCAGAAATTATTGCTGTCTCGCTGGATGTATCCATCTGGTTCAGGATTTCAGCAGCCATCTTTATGCCGCCAACAAAACGGGTATGAGCGCTCACGCTGCCTGCTATGCGCTGTTTTACCGCCTCTTCAAGCTCCTTTAATGCGCCAGGGCTGATAGATTCCATTGTTGCGACCCTCATAACAACATTCGCCCTTGTGCGCGGCTGGAAATGGGCGATTACCCGGGCTGCATGCTCCGGCTCAAGATAAGACACAATAACAGCAATAGTCTGCGGATGTTCGTTTCTTATCAGGTCAGCCACAACCTTTGGCTCCATCCACCTGAGAGTCTCTAACCCGCCGCCTTCCCCCCCCTCTATAATCCTGTCAATTATTGTGGCTGCCTTATCGGAGCCAAGCGCCTTGGTCAGCACTTTTTTTACATACTCGCTGCCGCCTGAGGATATTGTAGACTGCATCTCTCCCTCAAAATCTTTTACAACCTGATTAAGCGCTTCATGTGAAAGCCCCTCTATCTTAGTCATCTGACTGCCAATCCTCTGAACCTCTGTAGGAGAAAGATACTTCATTACATCAGATGCCAAATCCTCTCCCATGCTTAAAAGAAGCATTGCAGCCTTTTCAACGCCGTCTTTTTTACCCTCTGCCACTCCTTATTTCTCCTTTACCCATGCCTTAATAATCTGCGCAGCCTGCTGTGGATTTGTTTTTGCCAGTTCCATAACCCTCTGCCTTGTATCAACAGAAGGCGGAGTTAATGCATGCTGAGCCGCGCCGAGCTCCAATGTCTTAAGCATTTCTGCAGGCAGCCCTGCTCCAGGCGCTCCGCCAGCCTCCTGCTTTAACAATCCTGTAATAAGCGGCCTTAAAACAAAGAGGAACAGGAGCATAGAAAGTCCTATAATTGTGCCGTAGCGAATAATATAAGGAAGATACTCTTTAACAAATGCTGATTCTGGTTTTGCTTCACCTTCTATTTGCGCCTGCGTTTCAAACGGGATATTAACCACCTCCACCTTATCCCCCCTTTCAACAGCAAATCCAATCACACCCTTCACAATGCCTTCAAACTTCTTCATCTCCTCATCCTTCCTTGCAAGATATTTTCTCTCTTCTTTCCCCTTTGCTGTCTTTGCAATCTCATAACTTCCGTCAACAAGGACAGATACACTCACCCGCTTTAGCGCCCCTGTAGGCTCTATAGTCCTGCTCACAACCTTATTTATTTCATAATTTATAATATCATTCTGCCTCTGGGATTGGGGCGGTAAAGGGGTATTCTGAGGAGTTTGAGCGCCCTGGCTGGGCTGACCGCCTGGAATATTTGATGCAACGCCAGGCACGCCTGCAGTCATTTC
Source organism: Deltaproteobacteria bacterium (assembly GCA_016219285.1). Lineage (GTDB taxonomy): Bacteria > Desulfobacterota > GWC2-55-46 > UBA9637 > UBA9637 > JACRNJ01. Next base: position 1,603 of record JACRNJ010000015.1, on the reverse strand, counting down.
ACCGGCAGACTTCTCTTTTGTCTTCTGTTCGCTCCGGACAACAACATTATCAGGGTCAAACTTCTCTTCTGTTTTTTCCACCCGTGTAAAATTTATATCCGCTGCAACTCTTGCTATAACCTTGCCGACTCCCACTACAGGCTCCAGAATAGTCTGTATCCTTTTTTCCATATCCCTCTCCAGCCCCCTCTGATACTCAAGTTGGGAAGAGGTAAGGACTGACATACCATCCCCGTCTGTCGCCCTTGTAAGCATCTGTCCGCTTGTATCAACAACTGTTATGTTCTGCGGACTAAGCCCTGCAACACTGCTTGCCACAAGATGCGTAATCCCCTGCACCTGCCCATAATCAAGTTTTCTACCCTGCTTAAGTTTAACTGCAATAGATGCCCTCGGCTTTTCTTCATCAGCAGAAAATAGCCTCTTTTCAGGAATAACTATGTGAACCCTGGCTGTCTCTACTTCAGAGAGCCACGCTATAGTCCTCGCCAGCTCCCCTTGTATAGCCCTCATGTAGTTGACCTTCTGGGTAAACTCAGTCATGCCAAAACCTGTTTTATCAAATATCTCCAGGCCCACTCCGCCCCCCTTTGGAAGCCCTGCGCCTGCAAGTTCAAGCCTCACTTCATGCACCTTTTCACCCGGCACCATAACAATGCCGCCTCCCCCTATCTTATAAGGGATACGTTTCTCTTTTAACTTTTCTACAATAACGGCTGAATCCTCCTGTGAAAGGTTGGAATAGAGCAGTTGATATTCAGGCTGGGATGCCCACTGAAACAAGAGAGCAGCAGCGCCTATAGAGGCTGCCAGGATGGAAATATATACAATCTTTTTAGCATTAGATAATGCCAGAAACCCTTCAACGATATTAGCCATAATATTACCCTCTCACCCCTCACTCACTTCTTACACCTGTGTTCTCATGATTTCTTCATATGCTGAAACGATTTTATTCCTTACCTGAAGCATAAGTTGAAAAGAAAGGCTTGCCTTTTCCATAGCAATCATTGTTTCATGAAGATTTGCCTTTCCGACTGCAAACTGCTGAACGGCTTTATCAGCCTCCTTCTGCATGGCATCAACCTTTTCAACAGCCTCTTTTAATGCGGCAGAGAAATCTACCTTCCCTGCTTTCTCATTAGATGGAAGGCTTGTCTGTCCTATGCTGCCTTGATTTATACCCTTGATACCGTCCATAAAGAATCCTTATTAAAATTTGAAATTTTATCGTATCGCAATATATATGGCTCAGATTCTCATAAAGTTTTTTGTTCTATAGTGAACGACAAAAATAAGTAGCTGTAGTTTGCCCGACCCAACCTTCTGTTGGGTGCCCCATGGGCGTATTTTAAAATCGCCGATAAATCGGCAGACTACAAATAGTCATACTTATTACATTAGCTTCTTTAAAAGAGAGCGGCTGTGCAAGGTGACTGCAATATTATGAGCAATAACAGAAAGCAGCCTGATATCATCTTTGGTATAAGCCTCTCTTGAAAACTTTTCGCCTATGAATATAAGGCCGAGGAAGTCATCTCTAACAACAAGAGGTATTAACACCCTTGCCTTTAACTTTTCCAAATCAGCCTTTCCTATACTT
>JACRNJ010000068.1 GCA_016219285.1 Deltaproteobacteria bacterium | reverse complement strand
CGCCTGACTGCAGCAATTCTCAACTGCTCTTTCGCTTTTCGTGGCAGTCTACGAGCATGAAATATTTTTTTGCATATCATGCCTCATATTATACACTAATGAGGCTTAGTTTGTGAAGATATTAGTAAGTCTGAGCCATATTCTCATGCGTTCATCTCACATCCCATATCCCACATCGCACATCCCATCACAATTCTATCTCCTATGGCAATACTGGCATATTGGCGCGCCTGCTGACCGCAGTCTCCACTCGTAGTCAGCTCCCTTGTCTGCCTTGCCTATAAGCAGGCCTCTCTCATGCGGGTTATGGCATGTGGCGCAAAATATTTTGCCGGTCTTAGGCTCAAGAGGCATGATTACATCAGCCTCTTTCAGAGATTTTTCCATGTTCTTTACAATATACTCAGGAGGCTTTATCCAATGGTCAGGCGCCCCTGCTATGCCTTTCAAAGTAGCGCCAATCCACCCGCCTCCCGGATGCATCACTTCAGGATGACATCTGAAACATCCCTGTTTTACATCTTCTTCAAACCTGAGTTTTACATCAAGGATAGATTTGGCCTCTTTTATATTGGGTATTTCCGGATGGCATATAAGACATTTGTTCCATAGAATCTCGCCCTCATCATCAATCTGGTCATGCGGATTAAAACCTGTTGGGACACTTTCCTTTAGGCGAGCCTCCTGTGCAAAGGAAGCAGGCTCAAGAAGCAAGAGGCAAGAAGTCAGAAGCAAGAAAATAGAAGTTAGATGCAAGAAGCAAGATGTAAGAGAAAAGTTTTTCTGGCTTCTAACTTCTGGCTTCTGGCTTCTGGCTTTTGACCTCTGGCTTCTTGCTTCTGGCATCTTGCCTCTTAATTTATTGTCCAAATGCATATATAGTTCCATCTTTTGACCCAACAAAGACCATCCCGCCTGATATAGCCGGCGAAGATTGTATGCCTCCGACAGTCATGTATTTCCAGAGGAATTCCCCATTTTCCAGTTTCACTGCATAGAGCACGCCGTCTTCGCAGCCAACAACGGCAATGCCATTTGAGGATACTGCCATGGTAGAATTAACCTCGCCTTGAAATTTATACTCCTTTTTAAAGTTTCCATCCTTTATGTCAAAATATTTTATTGTGCCGTCTTTAAGGCCGATATAAACAGCATCTTTTGTTGCAATAGGAGAGGAATATGGCCAGTCGCTCAAAGCAGCACTCCAGATTACCGTCCCTTTTTTGGCATCAAGGGCAAGGAGGAGGCGGCTGTAAGTTGCAATATATACCACGCTATCTCTTATAACCGGTGAAGAATATATGGCTGATTCTACCAAGTAATAACTCCACATCTTGGCGCCGTTTTTAGCATCAAGGGCATAGATAACGCCATTCTTTCCTGCGGTATATACAACACCATCCCAATATGACGGTGATGAGTATATTCCGCTGTATTTATAATCTGTCAGCTTGCTTCTCCAACGGAGTTTCCCATCCTTGGCTTCAATGGCATAGATATAAAGGTCATTTGATGCAATGTAAACTGCCCCGTCTGCAACAACAGCAGATGTCATGACCTTGCCACCTGTCTCATATTTCCATAGCAATTTGCCATCCTTTACGTTCAGGGCATATATCCAGCCGTCTTTAGAGCCAAAATATACGATGTTGTCGGCAATAGCCGGGGTGGAGAGTATTTGCTCTCCACTTTTATACCTCCATAGCAGCGTCCCTGTTTTGGCATCAAGGGCATAAAGGTGGTTATCATATGAGCCCATAAAAACATTTCCACCGGAAACAGCAGGGGACGAATAGAGAGGCCCGCCAGTCTTAAACTGCCATTTGAGATTTAATGGCAAGGATAGATTTTCTCCGGAAGCGGCAGAGTGGGTTGGGTCCTTCATAAACATCGGCCAATCAGCAGCGCTTGATACAGCAGGCAGCAGAGTAAGTATAAATAAGATGCAAGAGGCAAGAGGCGAGATGAAGGAAACAAGAGATAAGAAGCCAGAGGCAAGAGGCAGGAGGCAAGATGAAAGAGAAAAGTCCTTCTTGCTTCTTGCCTCTAACTTCTTGCTTCTGTCTTTTTTCATTGTCTCTTGCCTCTTGCTTCTAATCTTCTTGCTTCTAATTTCTCGCATCTTGCAATACCTTCAACCTATACCTTAAACATGGAGAATTCCTGCTCCATCGCCTTTCTACCATTTGAAAGGGCTATATAGATATCTTTTGCTTCCTGCGGAGAGAGGGCTCTTTCTTGTGTAATATGTTTTGCCTCTGTTACCTTTTTTTCCAACTCATCTGTCTGCATTTTAAAAGAAACGAAAGCCTTGCCGAAACGGTTTACCATGGCGCTATAGGATGATAATAGTTCATCAGGGATATCCTTTAAACCCCTTGACGTCATATCTCCTTTTTCAAATCCTTCCACTGCCTTTTTCAAGCCTGCTAACGAGATTGTCACCTTATTGACGATGAATAATCCTACTATAATGACGGAAATAATCAGAAGAGGCGCTGCAACAAGATTTACCTTGACAAGGATATCTCCAATTACCTCGCCTGTCGCCCCAATCTTAATATGGCTCCTATATAACGCTTCTGCCAGCCCTTTGTCAACCAGATAATATACCAAAAACCAATTTATTAAAAAGCCGGCAACAACTGACAGAGAAAAACCAAAAATAAATCTGGATTGCAGGCCTTTTTTGATAAAATAATTTCGTCTTCTAAAAGCGGCTTTTTCCTTCATACATCCTCCTCTTGCCTCTTATTTTATTTGCCTCTAGCATCTTCCGCTGCCCCCATCTTTTGAGAGAGACTGTCCAGATTCTTGCGTGCATCCGAATAATCGGGTTTAAATTCCAATGCCTTGTTGTATTGCTGAACGGCATTATCCATCTGCCCCAGCGCCTCGTATGCAACCCCCAGATTATTGTAAGCAGCCGTCATATTGGGGTTTATCTTCAATGCGGTTTTATACTGCTCTATTGCCTCATGTAAATGTCCCTGTAGATAATAAACATTGCCAAAACTGTGATAAACCAGCGCAAGGTCAGGCCTCAGCCTCAATGCCTTTTTGTATTCCTGGACGGCTTCATTGAGTTGCCCCATATCCTTGTATGCGACGCCCATGTTTATATATGCCCCTGCGAAGTTGGGGTTCAGTTTTAACGCCGTTTTATACTCGCCAAGCGCATCCGCAATCCTTCCCTGCGCGTAATATGCATTTCCTAAGTTGCTGTGGGCCTCTGGGAAGGCCGGGTTCAACCTCAATGCGTCCTTATATTCCTTGATTATTTCATCCAGCCGCCCACCCTGTTCATAATAGGCCTTTCCGAGATTATTGTGCGCCTCAGAAAAATCAGGCTTCAACCCTATTGCAATCTTATACTCCTTAATTGCCTCATCCATCATTCCACTTTCAAGCGCGGTGCCAAGATTATTATGACCCCTGGCCTTGTCAGACGATTTTTTTACCACATCCCTCCATATGGCGACATCATTTTGCCAGCTCATATTTCTATTGTGTGCGGCATAGGAAAAGGCTGCAATAATAAATAGCCAGCAATATATTGCAGTAGAAACAGATTTATCCATAAGAATAGAAATAGTCCCATAAACCAAGAAAATACGGTTTTTCCGGCTTTCCTGTGGGTAAGCCGGCGCTCTCTTTATAATCTAAATCTAACTCTTCAACTTAGGTCTTCCTCTCCCTCAGGGAGAGGATTAAGGTGAGGGTGGGGTGCGCATCCTTTCTGCAATTCCAGCCAAATTTTCTCCTTAACCGCTTCAATCTGACCGAGAACTTCATGATTCCAAAACCGGAGGACGCGAAAACCTGCATTTACAAGTTTCTCGGTGCGCACTTTGTCCGAAGCCTCGTTTTCTGAATGTTGGCCGCCGTCTAACTCAACCACCAGCCTTTTTTTAAGACACACAAAATCCAGGATAAAGTCCCCAAATGGGTGTTGCCGTCGGAACTTAAGCCCTGCCATTTGTTTGTTGCGCAGAGCCTGCCAGAGCGGGTGCTCGGCATCGGTCATGTTCCTTCGAAGATTACGTTGAAGTTTGTTTTTAAGAATCGTTTTGTTTGTCTGACCGATCATAACAAACCTCTTTACCCCATCCCCACCCTGACCCTCCCCTTGAAGGGGAGGGAACCCACACAAAAGCCGGAAGAACCGAAAATACACCTGCATTTTTAGAGCAGGCAACCTATTGACTCATAAGATGCATTGCCATTTTCTGTCAAGGCGGCTATATTTTACCCTTTTCCCCTTCTCCCTTTAGAATAATCAGCTTCTCTCCGGCCTTATTCCACCATAGACTGTGCGGCTCTGTATGCTTCATAAACTCTTCCAGATTTTTTATAGCCTCTTGTTTATTTCCCTTTTTTTCATAAGCCAGCGCTAATCCGTAGAATGCATGAGCAAGCTTTGGATTAACAGCTAATGCCTTTTGCTGTTCAGCGATTGCCTGCTCAATGTTGCCTTTATCAAAATAGGCAAACCCCAGGTTGCTGTGGGCCTCTGCAGATTGCGGGTTAAGTCTCAGGGATTCATTGTAGGCTGAGATTGCCTCGTCATATTGACCTTTTAAAGAGAGTTGAGTCCCTTTGTCAAAATGCTCTTTGGCCTGCGCAATCAATTTATCTTGGGATGCTGTTGTTACAGAGGCCTCCTTTTGAGCGCTGTCCTTTTTCCCTTCACAGGAAACAATCCCTGAAAATATGAAAGCTATTGCTATAATAAATACAATTTTAGCGGTTTTCTCGCCGCATCTCACATTTTTGTTTGGCATTTTGCACTCTCCTTTTGTTTTTTCTTACCTCTAACTTCTTGCTTCTAACTTCTATTATTTTATTTATTATGGCACGCAAAGCAGAGGGCGCTGCCTTCATTGCTCATAACTAATTCAAAATGCCCCTGCTTGCTGTATGGATTATGGCAGGTTCCACAACCCACCAGGCCGTTGAATAATCTTATCTCGGGTTGCAATTGTCCAACCTTTTTATATGCGCCAGGATACTTTCTTGAGGTTTCTATATAGGAAACTCCAATAGGGTGGCTTAACCCAACAGCAGCGCCATGGTCATATTCCCACCCTGCCTTGACCTTTGCTACAATGGCATCCTTGCCAAGGCTGGCATCATGGCACATCAGACATTTTATGGAGAGGTCGTCAAGATAGCCTCCTGTGCCTCCCGGTAGATATACAGCTGATACGCTGCTGCCCATATGAGCGGACCCAATTGCCCCCCTATGGAGCGCAGAGCCGTCTTCCAGCATAAGATGACATCTTCTGCAGAAAGGTTCTCCGATGGTTGCAATCCTAAGTCTATATTTGCCATAGCCGTCATTATGGGTAGTATGACAGGTGTTGCAGGCAATCTTTCCTTTTTTGTCCAATAAGAAACCTTCCGGTATTTCCATAGTGGGCTTCATACCTACAGGATGAGATGTCCTAACAGCGTCTTTATGACAATTGAGGCAGAGAAAGCTGATGTCCTTGGTAAATAATAATCCTTCCTGTTTTTTAGTTGGCTCAGTTAAGTGGCACATCATGCATTGGCCATTTAAATTATGATAGCTGCTCCACTGCGACCAGATATAATAACCTGTCCCAAGAATCACCGCAGTCAGAATTATGGCAATTAAGCGGGTTTTCACTATTGTCCTTCCACCGTAATTGTTTGTAAAATATCTTTTAACTTGCCAGTCTCGCTCTTAAGCCCGTCAATAATAGTTCTTATCTCCCCTTCAGAATATCCCTTGTCCAGCAGCGTCTTAAAATCCTCCTCTATGGTTTTAATCCGCAAGAGGCTTTCCTGCACGATTCTTACCCTGTGGTTCATTGCGCGGGTTGATTTATTGATTGATTCAACAAGCCCAACAATCTGGTCGCCCGTCCGCAGCCTGACAATATGCGTCAAATCCCCTGAGCCTATAGCCTCCATGCTTTTTTCAAAGCGGTATATAGGGCCTGCTATCTTATGGGAAAAGAAAAGAGACAGGGCGGCAATGGCCAGAGATGCCAGACCAAGCAGAAGAATGGATTGTATGGATGCAAAGAGGAGAGGGAAAACCATGTTTTTGACCGACTGTATGGTAAAAAAGGCCTCTCCATAATTATTGCTTAATTCTCTGTAGGTAAGGAAATAAAACAGTGCGCTTGCTATAAAAACCGCCGTAAACGTAATTAAACAGAAAATCAGCATGAACCGAAACTTAAAACCAAGCTCAACGAATCCGATATGCACCGGAGCCTCCCTATAATAAATTTCTAATTTCTAAATCCTAATGTCTAATAAATCCTTGACAGGAAGAATATCTGTCAAGGATGAAATGTCTAATGTCAAAAAAAACAACCCCCCTGCCCCCCCTTTATTAAGGGGGAAAACATTGGAAATTTAGTCATTGGATATTTTATTAGAAATTAGATATTAGGATTTAGAACTTGCCTCTTGTATTGTCTCAGAATATCTTCACAAAGCTGCGGGATACCCTCAGCATCCACTTGTCCTCGGTATAATCTCTATTGGCAGTGCTGTTAATGGCGGCTTTTGTAAGGAGATATTCCGCAGATATAAACCACGCCCTTAGTCTGTAAAGGAGAGATGTTTCCATAGAATCCACAACATCAGCCAAGCCGTTTATTGCTGTATTATTCCGCTCCAGTTTCAGTTTCCAGACCATGTTTCTGCCAAGCTTTTTGTCATAGGATCCCTTGTAATAAATATTAATGGTACCACGAATAATATCATTGCCCATTCCTCTGTTTTCAGATAAGGAGCTGGCATAACCGGCTGAAAGGCCAAGCATGCCGGCCAGAAAAATCCTTTTATGGCTGCCATCTATGCCGGTTTTCCATTCATTGTTGATTTCGTTTCGTTTCGCCGTTTGTTCTTCTACAGACTGTATATAATCGTTATATGTGGCATATGCGGTAATAGCTGTATTTCTGAAGTAAGTGAGGCTTGCCTTCGCGCTAAAGTTATTTTCTTGTTTATCTCTTATATAGGCAAATTTCTGCTCTGGCGGAGGACCGGATGACCTGACTATGGTATAATGTTTATAAGATGCCTCAACGGGGAGATAATTAAAATAAAGCAGCTTTGCCTCTGCTGTAACCGCCTCCTCTTTTGCATCTTCACTATTTATGTAACTATCCAATTCATGGTAATTATAAGAAACCATGGCAGGAAGGTATGTAAAATAAGAATTATGCGCAGTCGTATAAAATGTCTGATCCTTAACGCTTGAGCCGTCAGAGCTTGCAACGCCTGAATAGGTATAGCCGCTGGAAAGACGGGCGTATTTCAGATTTATCCCGGACAGGGCTGTATTAAGGCCGTGAGACAGACCATCTATACCTTGCGCCGGTTCTGCCCGTTCTGTAAAATAACCGAGCGAACCACCGGCGGAAAAGGAATCCGCCCATGTTAGCAGTTTTAAATATTTCAGCTCTGATTTTGCGGCAGCAGCAGTTCTTTCCCTTTTCCCTGTTACAGGGTCGCCGGATGTTGATGCGCTGCTGCTGTAATCAACCGATTCTATGGTGGACCATTCAGTATTTATATCGTGTTTATATGATGCGCCTGCTGAAATGACCGTGCTTTCTGATGTTGGGCTTTTTGTGCTATTATACTTATTTGACTGCATCTTTGCAAATGCGCTCAGGCCGTCGGCAGGATTGAAAGTAACATTTCCTGAAAAAAATTCATTGTCTGTTAACAGTCGTTCATTAGCTGTCTTTTGGTTTGATTCAAAAAATGTATAGTTATATTGCTGGCTGAATATCTTGGTATCTCTTGTCTTTACTCCAACACTGCCGGCATAGGAATAATAGTCTGCGGTATTGTTTTTGCTAAACGACCTTGTCTCGCCTTCTGCCAATCCCAGATGAAAATAGGTATTCATAATAAGTTCTGTGTTATTGTTAAAGGTTACCATGTAATATTCCGAGCCCGACTTCCTTATGCTATCCCTTGTATCTCCGGCGCTATAGCCAATCTTGTTGCTGGTTGGTTCGATGTTCTTGCTCAAATCAATGCTGTAGGATAGCGCCGCCTCATCCTGACCCGGGCTCTGTGTGGATTGCTGTTCCAACGTTAAATGGGTAGTTGGAAAGGTTATGAACCAGAGCATCCAGTCAAGGCCATAAGTGTCTGTTGTCGCTTTATTTGAGTATGTTGTGTCATAGACGTTTCTATTCGCATAAAGGGTTAATGGTATGCTTGATTTAGGCAAGAGGGTTGTTCTTAACATATATTTGCTGATGTTTATGCCGGATGTTCCGCCTGGTGTTTTCTCATCTGTTGTTTCATCAAATTCAATGCCTGCATCATATATTAACAGCCTGCGGTCTATTATTTTACCCTTTGCCTCAAAGTTATAACGTTGGCGGAAGGTTGAGTATTCCCGTTTGTTATCTTTTGAGTCATATTTATAATTTTCATAACTAAAATCTACATTCATGCTTAATCTATTCAATGAATATGGGTCTATCTCAAAACCATTTGCCATTGCAGGCATGAACATGGCAGCAAACATAATTATAATATATATATATCTACTGCGGCAAGAAACAAGAGGCATGAAGCTTGAAGCTTGAAGCTTGAAGCTTGAAGCATGAGGCATGAAGCTTGAAGTTCCATGTTTCATGTTCCATGTTTCATGTTCCATTTGCATCTGGCATCCCACATGCGGCATCACTTACCCTTTGCGCATCTAAAACCCACATCATTAAATCTGCCGTCAGGCGGGGCAATGTTTCTATAAGCAGTCCTTACATAGACCTGAAGGCTGTAATGTCCCATGCCGCCCCATCCGCCACCTCTGACCACCTTAAATTTTTCTCCATAGTCTTTATCATTAAAATCATTATCAGGGTAAGCCTTATACCAGTCTTCAATCCACTCCTGCGCATTGCCTGCCATATCATATGCCCCGTATGGGCTCTTGCCATGTTCAAATGTCCCTACAGCCATTGGGCCGCCGTATCCGCCGAGTGTATTAACCTTTTTAATATCAAACTCATTTCCCCATGGAAATCTTCTGCCGTCTGCGCCCCTTGCCGCCTTTTCCCATTCTGCCTCTGTTGGAAGCCTCTTGCCTTTCCATTTACAGTATGTGTCTGCATCATGCCAGTTAACCATCACTACCGGAATATTTGCAGTATCTGATGCATATATGCCGCCCGGCCAGTAGTCAGGAGGCCTATGTCCGGTTGTTTTTACAAATTCAGCATATTGGACGTTGGTCGTCTCATGTTTGTCAATATAGAATGCCTCAAGCCTGACCTTTCTCTCCGGCCTCTCATTAGAATACCACGGTTTTCTATCGCCATACTGTTGGGCCTTTGCCTCTCTGTCAACCTCGTTGCTGCCCATGATAAATTCGCCTGCCGGAACCTGAACCATGTCGGAAGGAGGCTTTGCGCAACTGCCAAGAAGCAAGAGGCATGAGGCGAGAGGCAAGAGGCAAGAAGCAAGAGGCGAGAAGCAAGAAGCAAAATTAAAAACTCTTCCAGTTTTCGTATAAGCCATTTAACATCCTCCCGATTTCGTTACAGTCATCTGTTACTATCCTGTGCTTCTCTTCAGAAATATACTTGCAGTCTAAAGCGAAGTCTATCCACACCTTTGTTTCATCGCAAGAACCAATAGCATCTATAATATGTCTTTTAAATACATTTATATATTTTCTTTTAGCCCACCCTTCTGCAATATTGGCAGGAATAGAACGGGATGAATTTCTTATTTGAGTAGTCAAGGCATATTGTTCTTCTTTAGGGAATTTCTTTGATAGTTCAAAAATTTCCATAGCCAACTTATAGGAGAGTCCATAGACCTTCAAGTCTTTATAACTTTTAATCACCTGGTTTGCCTCTTGCTTCTTATTTCTTGTTTCTGTTTTCTTGCATCTGGCTTCTTGTATCTGGTCTCTTATATCTTGTTTCTAACTTCTAACTTCTTGCCTCTTACCTCTGGCCTCTTGCTTCTATTTACTTTGCGCATCTGAAACCAAAATTGTTATTGCGGGTTTGCGGATTAAAGAATATGCGGTTGTATGTTGGCGCGCTGATACCGCATTTATAGTAAGTGCAGTCATACCATGAGCCGCCTCGGAGTGACATGTATTTTTCTCCATAGTTTTCATCAGCATGGGTGTTTCCTGGATAGGGTTTAAACCAGTCTGCTGTCCACTCCCATACATTTCCTGCCATGTCATAGACGCCGTAAGGGCTTTTACCAGACTCAAAGCTTGCTACAGGCATGGTGTCTTCTTTGCCATATTGCGGGGTATTTGCCTTGTCCCTGCTAAACTTATCCCCCCACGGGAATACCCGCTTATCTGCGCCCCTTGCCGCTTTTTCCCATTCTGCCTCTGTGGGAAGTCTTTTGCCATCCCATCTGCAAAAGGCCTCGGCGTCAAACCAGCTTACATAAACAACAGGATGTTCTTCTCTTGCATCAGGAATTTTATTATTATTCCAGTGGTCAGGCGGCCTATATCCTGTGGTGTCAACAAATTTCTTAAATCTTTTGTTCGTAACTTCGTATTTGTCAATATAAAATGCAGGCAGGTTTACTTTATGTTCCGGACCGCTCTTTGGCCACCAGTCATTGGAACCCATGGTGAACTCGCCTCCTGGCACTAAAACCATGTCTTCTGCAGTATCTTTCTTCCGGCTTTTTGTTTCTTGCTTCTGGCTTCTGACTTCTTGCATCTGACCTTTATATCTCGTATCTATTGAGGCATATCTTTCACTTAAATTAGGACCATGACATTCTTCACACCCTTGCTCCCTTGTATAATCAATAGAATATTTTCTGTCAGGTGTATGGCAGTCCATGCACTTTGGCTCGCCGGTTAGCGGGTGGTAGTCGTCCTGAGAGGCATAGGCTGGATTAGCAAGAAGCAAGAGGCAAGAGGCAAGATGCCAGATGCAAGAGGTTAGAAGCCAGAAGTTAGAAGTTAGAAGCAAGAAGCAAGAAGAACTTTTTTCTTTCATCTTGCTTCTTACATCTTGCTTCTTGCCTCTTGCTTCCTGCCTCTTGCCTCTTTTATCTTGCCTCATGCCTCTTGCCTCTTGATAGTTCCCTGATATACATCAGAACATCCCACCGCTCCTGTTCGGTCAGGATATCCTTCCATCTTGGCATGGCCATCTCCTCTCCCCCTGTATCCCGGTAAATGCCTTCTGATATAGATTTGAATAGTTCCGCATCTGACTTGGCCATCCGTTTCTTATCGCTGATAAAATCTGCCGGATGGGGAGAGATTGCTATAGAAACCGCCCCGTCACCCTTGCCTGTCCTGCCGTGGCAATAGAAGCAGTATTTCTCGTAAATAGCCTTGCCTCTTTCCGGGTCGCCTCTTTTAGTCGCAGCTGTTTCTTTGGCTTGCGCGCAGGAGACTGAAAATAGAAGCAAGAGGCAGGAAGTGAGAAGCTTGAAGCATGAAGCTTGAAACTTGAAACTTGAAGTTCTATGTTTCATGTTCCATGTTGCATGTTCCATTTGCCTCTTACTTCTTACCCTTTTCCTTTGCCTTTTTTTCAGCATCCTCTGCTTCCTTTTTATCCTCTGGAATCAGATACTCTATCTTTGCCTTTTTCTTAAGGTCCTGGATAAAATTGTATTTCATGTCTATAAATTCGGCCTCCCCACGATCGCCCCTGATTGCATCTTTGACCTCTTCAAATGTCCTCTGTATTGGAGGGGCCTTTTCCTCTAATTTTATGATATGGTATCCATATATTGACCATATGGGCCCAGAAACCTCCCCGACCTTTAATCTGGCCGCAGCATTTTCTAGTTCCGGGACGTGGCTTCCAACATGTCCAAACCCCATATCACCGCCCTTAACCGCATATGGGTCTTGAGAAGATTCCTTGGCAACCTTTGCAAAATCCTCTCCCTTATCAATCCTGTCGCGAAGCTGTTTCGCTGTATTGAAGGCCTCCTGCCATACCTCCTTGCCTCCTCCCGGGTCGGCCTTAATGGTTATCTCTCTCAAACGGATACGTTCAGGCTCCTTGAATCTTTCCTTATTCTTGTTGTAATATTCCTCTATATAGGCATCGGTAATCTTTTTCTTGGCATCCTTTTTTATTTCATCATTAACCTTTGTTTCATATCTTTGGAGGAGCAGCCCTTTTTCAAGTTCTTTTCTAAGACCATCCATGGTGAGCTTATTCTTTTTTAAAAAGGTTTCCAGAGACCCCTTACCCTTATAATTTTTCTTTATCTCCGCAACCTGTTTGTCTATTTCCTGCGGTTTAATTTTTATACCCTGGCTCCTTGCCTCTTGAATAAAAAGCTCTCTTATAATAAGCCTGTCCACGGCTTTTACCCTGATTGCCTTCTGTTTTTCTTGAGTAAGTCTTTGGTGGACGCTTGCCCCCGGCAAAAGCGTTTTTATCATGCCTTCAAGGTCTAGTTCATCCAATTCAACCGCATTTACCCGCAGCACAATCTTTGGAGCCTCTTCTAAAACCTCTGCAGCTTTTGGGCCGGGTTTTGTCTTTACATCTTTTTCACCTGCGCCATTGGCGGCGGCTGTGATTAAAAACAGCAAACCAACGGTAAAAATAGCAACCCTTTTTAATATCAGCAAATTTATACCCTCCTTTAGTTTATAAATTCGAAATCCGAAGCACGAAATTCGAAACAATATCAAATAACCAAAATCCTAATGACAAAAAAACAAGATGTTTTGAACATTTGAAAATTTGAATTTTGAATTTGTTTCGGATTTCGAAATTTGAATTTAGATATTTTAAGGAATATCAAAAAAACGCCTCCTAAGAAAAGATTCTTAAGAGGCGCCGTCACCTCTACCTATGCCGTTATTTTTACTATACTTAACGAATTATTGCAAGCCCAAAAATAGACATTTATTTTTGGGTAAACCTGCAAGCCCTTGACAGACGTTTCACCTGTCAATGGCAAGTTGGCTGAAAGACAACACACCCCTAACCCCTCTCAAGAGGGGAATAAAAATCCAAATGACAGAAACAGGTAATTTTGAACATTTGGAAATTTGAATTTTAAATTTGTTTCGGATTTCTAATTTAGAATTTCGATATTTGGGTTGCTGGATGCGGCGGCAGGCAGGCTATCGGAGGGGTTTTGCTTCCGCTTCATGGGCAAGCTGGTATTCTTTTGCGGCCTTATCATGCCATCCTTTTTGTTCGTAAGCAATGGCGAGATTATTATGGGCAGCTGCAAGGCTGGGCTTAATTCCTATGGCAATTATAAATTCATTTATTGCCTCATCTGCAAGGCCTTTCTGACCATAGACTGACCCAAGATTCACATGGGCCTCCGCATAATCCGGTTTCAGTATTATAGCGGCTTGAAAACTTCTGATGGCATCGTCTAATTGCCCCTGATTGGCAGAGGCAAGCCCTAAATTATAATAAGCAAGCGGATAATTTGGCTTCAAAGCCACTGCAGTCCTGAATTTGCTCACAGCCTCATCCCATTGCCTCCGGTCAAGATAGATGTTTCCGAGATAAAAGTAGGCATCTGGCATATCCGGCTGCAGTTTTATTGCAGTTGTATATGCCTGAATAGCCATGTCCGGCTGCCCGGTAACCCTGTAGAAATCACCCATATTCCTATGCGCGTCTGCATAATCAGGTTTAAGCGTCAAGGCGGTCATGTATTCATGCACAGCCTCGGACAGACGGTTTTGGAGTCCGTAGGCGTTTCCAAGATTATTATGCGGTCTTGCCTTATTTGGAGACTTTTTTACAACGTCTTTCCATAATGTCATATTATCTTTCCATATGCCGTTTCTCTGGCAGGCGGCAATAGAGAGGATAAATCCGAGAAACAGGAGCATGCATAGGAGTATAATTTTTTTGGTCATGCTAAATACAAACTTAAAATATCGAAATCCGAATATCGAAATCCGAAAATATAAATTAAATTCGAAATCCGAAGCACGAAATTCGAAACAATATCAAATGACCAAAATCCGAATGACAAAAAAACAAGATGTTTTGAACATTTGGACATTTGAATTTTGAATTTGTTTCGGATTTCGAATTTAGATATTCGGATTTATAACAGATTGCCTCTAACTTCTCGCCTCTTCCTCTTGCACCATCATACCCCAACCCTCCTCTTCAATACCTCCACGTCGTCCCGAAGTCTTTTCACATCTTCTTCAAGAGAGTAATGCTCCTCCCGCCTTACCACCACTTTATAAAGGTCGTCAAGCCTCCTGTCCAGATGCCTTATATCCTCTTTCATTTCTGATAACTCGGCTCTGATAAGAGTAGTCTCTTTTTTCAGCTCCTCCCTTATAGCAGAGGTCTCTTTTTTCAGCTCCTCCCTTATAGCAGAGGTCTCTTTTTTCAGCTCCTCCCTTATGGCAGAGGTCTCTTTTTTTAGCTCCTCCCTTATGGCAGAGGTCTCTTTTTTCAGCTCCTCCCTTATGGCAGAGGTCTCTTTTTTCAGCTCCTCCCTTATGGCAGAGGTCTCTTTTTTCAGCTCCTCCCTTATGGCATTGAGCTCTGGAGATATGAGTTCCTTTATAACCTCTACAACTATCCTTTTAAAAAAATCTTTTAGCATAGGGTCAAATTTAACAGAGGATAAACAGATTGTCAAATACAAAAAGGGCGGCAGTCTTTAGACCGCCGCCCTTTTTCCTGCTTCTTGCTTGAATCTTGAATCTTGAATCTTGAATCTCCATGCTCCATGCTTCATGTTACATGTTACATGTTACATGTTACTTATTGTGGCATGTTCTGCATACGCCTGAGTTTGAGTTGCCGCCGACCCTTCTTAAGAAGAGGCCGTCAATATCAACATGGGTTATATCATAGCCTGCGCCGTAGCTCTCAACCACTGCCGGGTCATCGTTGGTCTGGTTCTTGTAGTGCGGGTCATGGCATGATGAGCACTGAACCTGACCGCTATCCCTCAAAAGGTCAGCGATTGTGGCTGTGCTGCTGACGAATCCCTTGACTGCCCATAGGTTGTCTGAACGGCCGTAATTTGAACCTCCGCCGTCAAATACCTGTGCTTGATTGATTGTAATGCTGCTTATAGTTGTGCTTGTTGCCCTGAGTGATGCGGCAGATGCGCTGTAGGTAACTGATATCGGGTGGTCATTTGCAAGGGTTGTGCCGAGATTCAGCCTGCCTGAATTGATTGTCGGGCTGTCTCCGGTTCCGACAAGCGTTGTGCCCGCCTTATCTAAAAATGCGTATGTTGCAGTGCCTGTTCCCTTGCCCGGCTTATTTATCATAGCGTCAAGTGTTGATACGCCGTCGTGACATGAGAGACATGCCAAACTTGAACCGCCAACTGATGAGATACCGGTTCCGGCAATTGTTGTGCCGTATGCTGTATAGCTTCCAGAGTAAGCGGTCTTATTCCAGAGGGGGGCTGTATCTGTTCTGCCGTGGTGAGGCGTGTGACAGAATACGCAGACCTCTGTTGTTTCTGCATTCGCAATTGAAGTTAATGTTGTATTTGTTGTCTTTGATGCCTGATAATGTTCTCCGTAGCTGGACAGGTTGTGTCTTGTCCATACGATGCCGCCTGCCGCGCCGCAAGCGCTTGTTGCGCCAAGCTGTGAGCATGCATAGCTGTTCTCAGCATCGCCCGCCCACTGTTGAATTGTAGTGGCAGCGAAGGATGTGCCGCTGAATGCCAGCGCTACTGCTGCTACTGCTATGTATAATAGCTTTTTCATCTGTTTTTCCTCCCTTGTTTTTTCTTTCTTGTTTTTTCTTTCTTGCTTCTAACTTCTTGCTTCTTGTCTCTAACCTCTTGCCTCTTTTTTCCTGCTGCGGCCTTTTCTATGTGCCTTACTTCCTGAGCGGCACAAAAAAAAGCCCAAATGCTAATCAGGATTCACTCCCTTAAGGCATTCAGGCATCCATCACCCGGCCTATAAAGACCTCTCATAAGTCTTTATAGGTTAACTTTGATATTGATTATATCTGAAAATTAAAAATTGTCAAGAAAAAAATTAAAAGAAGTTAATAATACAATTTCTAATGAAATAGAAGGAATGGTGGGCATTGCCCACCCTACAGAATTTTACACGCTATTTTACGGATTGACAAAACTCCGACATCGGTGCTATATTTTCAATGTGAGATTAACAAGACGGCAGAAGGAGTTTGATTGGTATATTTTTAGATAGAGGAGGAGATTGATATGACTTCTTTAGGCATTGCTTTTATACTGCTATCTCTTGGTGTAGTAGCTTTTTACATCTTTGTTCGCTATACAGAGAAACACCATCCAAAACATCACTGACATTTTTTTACAGCTTTGTAGGGTGGGCAGCGCCCACCAGAACCTATTCTCCACCAATATCATCCGGGATGGTGGGCAATGCCCACCCTACAAAACTACAAAACTAAATCATATTTTGTTTTTTTGATATTTGACATTTCATTAGGATTTAGGATTTAGAAATTAGAAATTTATTTCTTTGCGCCTGCTCTTGCCTTATACTTCTCCCCCATATATTCAAATATATTAATCCGCTCATTCCACTGGTCAGCCACGTATATCCTGTCCTCGCTGTCTATGGCGATGCCGGCCGGAAGTATCTGTCCTCCCCTTCCTTCGCCGAATGCGCCGAATGCCATAAGTATCTGCCCCTCCTGGTCAAATATCTGGACATTATTAAAAGCTGAGTCTACTACATAGACATGGCCTTCGCTGTCCATGGCAATACCCTTTGGCCGGGCAAACATGCCCGGGCCGTCGCCCAGCCTGCCCCATTTTCTTAAAAATCTCCCGTCAGGGTCAAAGACCTGAACCCTTCCGTTCATAGTATCCACTATATAGAGATTCCCTTTTTTGTCTAATACTATGAAAGATGGAAAATTGAATTCCCCATCATCTCTTCCCCTCTTGCCTATGGTAAAGAGCGGTTTCAGGGTATCTATATCAAAGGCTGTTACCTGATGTTTGTGTGTATCTACTATATATAGTCTTTTCCTCTCATTATCTACCGCAAGGCCTGTCGGCTGTTTAAAAACCTCGCCGCCGTGGCCGATGACTGAAATAAACTGTAAGTCTGCGCCAAAGATATAGACAATATCGCCGCCGCTGTCAGACACGTATATGTTTCCTTTATTGTCTGTGGCAATGCCTATGGGCTTGGTAAACGGGCTTCTGCCGCCTGCCTCCAAAATCATAGGATGATCGGCCTTTGGGTCAAATATCTGCACCAAACCCGAACCTGTGTCGCTGACGTACACCCTGTCTGCTTTATCCGTATGAAGGCCGTTTGGTTTAGAAAAAACACCGGAAGGATCTTCTCCAAGGAGAATCTCTCCTGCAAGTGAACCGCCGTAAAACTCCTTGGCTCCGCTGAAGCTTTTATCAAACCGTATCTTTGGCGGGTCGGGCGGAAGAGGCCATATAATCTCCGGAAGTTTTTTTGTTGGCGCGCAGCCAAAAAGGATAATCGTAATTATGGGGATTGAAAAAAGCCTTAAGGTCGTATGTATTTTCATTAGTTATGCTCCTTTGAAGCTTGAAGCATGAAGCATAAAGCATGAAGCATGAAGCTCCATGTTTCAAGTTTCATGTTACATGTTCCATGTTTCAAGTTTCATGTTTCTAATAATTCCGTATAGCATTGCGCCTATTTCCTCTGCTAAAATTATTGCTTCTTCGTAATCATTCTTAGAAATATAATTTTCTGCTAATGAAAAGTGTAATAGATATTTTGATTCTTTTAGCGATCCATAAGAAATTTCTAAAAAATTCTTGTGAACCTTACTTCTCAATTCTTGCATAGCCTTCTATATAATTGAGCATTACTGAAAGAGCAGATCGTCGCAACTGTGAAACAACACCGTATAATTCTTCTTTCGGTAATTTTCTTGTTAATCTATAAACCAAATGAACATATTTATCAATTTTCTCCCTTAATTGGCTATGAAAAGTATTATGCTTCATGTTCCAAACCTTGAAGCTTGAAGCATGAAGCTTGAAGCATAAAGCTTGAAGCATAAAGCATGAAGCATGAAGCTTGAAGCATAAAGCTCCATGTTACATGTTACATGTTTCATGTTTCAAGTTCCATGTTTCAAGTTCCATGCTCCATGCTCCAAGTTCCATGTTCTTTACCACGACTCCTTATACCCCGATTCGTGCTTCGGAATCATATGGCATCTGCGGCAGTTTGTCATTGGCCAAAAATCAAATGCCACCTTTCCATGGCAGCGGCCGCACCACTTGCCTTGAAATATATCATCCATGGTAATATTGTTTGCCCCGGCCTCAGGTATAAATATGCCCGGATGGCAGTTTTTGCAGCTAAGCCAGTATGTATGTATGGAGTGGGGGAATATGACATTGGCCATAAGAGGCACCTTTGCCTCAATAAAGATATTAAACTGAAGAGGCTCTGCGTCCTCCTCTTCGTCGAGATATCCCTTCGGGGCTATCAAGCCGTCTATGACAGCGGTTGTCCAGTTGACATTGTTATAAGGGTCTTTGGGCAGATATCTCAAAGCCGGCAGGCTGGCTGCCCTCGGTCTTACCGTCCCCATTTTCGCTATAACATTAAAGTATTGCTCAAACCGGTCCTTTTTCCCCATGTCTTGTTGTTTCTGCGCTGTCTTGGTTGTTTCAGCAGTGCGAAGATGTATGTCTTGCGTAAGACTTTTTATAGCGCCGCAGCCATAAATAATACTATTCACAGTAATAATTATTCCAATTATGAGTTTAAAGTAAACATTCACAACTAATCTGCCTGCTGAATATTTCATAAAATACTATATGAGAGCTAATGCTGTCAAGTGATGTTTGTGGGCCGGTAAAAATCAATATCTGTTTTTGGGTGTTGGGATGTTTAAGAAAGATGTAAAAGGCAAGTTGAATACGTTAAATACAATTCCTAAATCTTAATGTGTAATGCAATTAAATGCAGCTTGCCAATTCATGGGCGTTTTAAAATACGCCGATAAACTTGTCCCGTTATGTATTTAAACGGGATCGGCAGACTACGAAAAACATTGTGATTTTTTGTTAAGGTATTTAATTAGGAATTAGAAATTAAGATTTAGGAATTTGACTATTGCGCCTCCTCCAGAGCCGATTTAGTCTTTAAGAAGGCGTCTATTGCATCTTGGTTAGTTATCCTCTTTTTTGGTATCAGCAAAACCTGTCCCGGATATAAGTAATTTGGGTCTTTTAATTGGTCGCGGTTGTGTATATAGATAACTACCCACAGCTTGGAGGCGTTATAGACAGACTCCTTGCCTGCTATCGTCCAGAGGGTGTCCCCTTCCACTACTGTATATTTAATGAACGCATCTTCCTGCAGGTTTTCTCCTGATTTCAGATCAACTGTTGTTGACAATTGCCCTGATTTATCATCTTCACCGGTTTTTACAGCCTCAGCCTTTTGCCTTAGCTCTTCTTCTGCCTGTAATTTAGCCTGTTTCTCAGCCTCAGCCTTAGCCTCAAGTTTTTTCACAGCCTCCTCTATTGCGAGCAAACGGGTTTCTAATTCGGAGCTTTTATTCTGCGCCCCTTGTATTTCTCTCCCTTGCTGTTTTGCGGCGGCTATGTCTGATTCCGCTTTTTTTTCAGCAATGAGCCTTGCCTCCTCAGCCTTGAGTAATGCTTCTGATAGTCTTTTCTTCTCCTCCGCGCTCTCAGCCTTGTATTTTTCCCTGTATTTTGCCTCGAGTTCCTCCAGTTGACTAGTGTTTCGGTCAAGCCTGGTTTGCGCAGCCATCATTTGCTGCTCTACGTCTTTTATGACAAGTTTAGTCTGCGATAATGCCTTTTTCATATCAGCCTTTTCCTTGTCAGATGCTATCCAGTTAATGCCGACTGCGAAACTCAGGAATAATGCCGCCACTATGAGCACATTCATTGCAACAGACCTTCCTCACTTAGAAATACAATTCCTAAACCCTAATGTCTGATTTCTAATCAGGAATTAGAATTTTTTTAATCCTATCTAATTTTCCTCATATCTGTCAATAGTATTATCAAACCGCATAAAGTTTTATATTGTTAGGCGCGCCGCATGTATGCTATAAAAATTTCTAATTTCTAAATCCTAATTCCTAATAATGAATACTGCGCGCATTACAAGATATCTGCTCATTATATGTTTCTTTATAACAGGGGTGACAGGGCTTGTCTATGAACTGGTCTGGACAAGGATGCTCATCCTTGCATTTGGCTCCACCCAGTTTGCTGTTACAACGGTTTTGACCTCATTCATGGCAGGTCTTGCCATAGGAAGCCTTATACTCGGAAGGCTTATAGACCGTTACAATAAACCCATTGCAGCATATGGCATAGTTGAAATAATTATAGGCGCCTACTGTCTCCTCACGCCGTATATATTTTCAGCTATGCGGACATTTTACCTTACAAACCTGTCGGCAGGCGATATTCACTATGCCTCTTTTAATCTTACACAATTCATGCTTGCATTCGCAGGCATCATAATTCCCACAACCCTCATGGGCGGAACATTTCCAATACTTGCCAGATACTTTACTGCAGCGCAGCAAGGCCTGTCTGCTGCAGCACAAGCAGGCAAAGGCATCGGTTTTAATGTCGGCATGCTTTATTCAGTTAATACCATGGGCGCTGTTATCGGGTGCGCAATTACAGGCTTTTTCGCTTTATATATAATTGGCGTAAACGAGACTGTCTTTATAGCAGGCATTGTTGATATTGCTATAGGCATCATGCTGGTATCTTTTGCTTATAAAAAGACAGCAGGCGGCACACAAGAGGCAAGAGGCGAGAGGCAAGAGGCGGGAAGCAAGAAGGAGGAGACCATAGGGTCTCCGGCAAACCACAGTGCCAGATTCATCAACATCTTAGTTCTCGGCGCCTTTGCCGTTTCTGGTTTTGCAGCCCTTGCTTACGAGGTATTGTGGTTTAGAATATTTTCACTCATTATCGGTTCGTCTATCTATGCCTTTACCATCATGCTTGCCACCTTTCTTTTTGGCATAGGCATCGGCAGCATAGCCTTTGCGCCGTTTATTGATAAGAGGAAAAACCCTATTCTCTGGTTTGCCCTGTTTGAGTTTATCATAGGGTTTTCCGTATTAATAGCAGTGCCGTGGTATAAGGATTTGCCATTCATCTTTCTCAAGATGTTTGAAGCCTTCTCAGGCCGTTTCTGGGTATTTCTCTTTATGCAGTCTCTGCTCTGCTCGGCAATAATGATTATACCAACCATCTCTATGGGCGCAATATTCCCTGCTGTAAGCAGGATATATGCAAGGGAACCAGGCTCGGTTGGAAAAGGCATTGGCAATATATATTTTTTAAACACATTAGGAGCCATAGCCGGTTCATTTATTGGCGGATTTGTGTTTGTGCCGTTTATTGGCATCCAGAAATCAATTATTCTTCTCACAGGCATCAATATCCTGCTGGCATTGATACTGCTTGCTGTTACACCTGTGAAGGCGCGGACTAAAACATTGTTGGCGCTGGTTGTTATCACATGTTTTTTAATCCTTGCCCCGAATATCCCGCAATGGGATAGGATGATTATGACCATAGGCCCGTACGCAAACCCGATTGACAGTCAAGTTGTGGAAACCCTCAAACACAAAGGTAAATACGGAGAGCTTTTATTTTATAAGGAGGGTCTCAACGCCATTATCACGGTCAGAAAAGAGGCAGACGGGAGGACTATATCGTATCAATCTAATGGCAAATACGAGGCCAAAGCCGTTGATTTAGAACCAGGCAAGGCATGGTCTCTTCTGGGGCACATCCCTATGCTGCTTAGCAAAAAAAGCGATAGCGCCCTTGTTATAGGGCTTGGCTCAGGCATTACATTAGGGGCAATGGAGCAGTATCCTCTAAAAGATATTGATGTTGTAGAGCTTGAACCGGCGGTTGTTGAGGCTGCAACATACTTTTCTGCAGCCAACAACAATGCACTGGATGATTCAAGGATAAGGCTGCATATCACAGATGGCCGCAATTTCCTTTTTACCACCAAAAAAAGATACGATGTTATTGTATCTGCCGTGTCAGACCCATGGATTACAGGGGTATCCAATCTATTTACAAAAGAATACTTTAACGAAATAAACAGTAAATTGACAGATGACGGGGTGTCAGCCCTCTGGTTTCAAAACTATAGAATATCCACCCATGACCTGAAAACAGGTCTTAATACCTTTGCATCGGCATTTCCGTATGTGAGCCTGTGGTTTCATTACTCAGGCACATCAGATTTGATTGTGATTGGTTCTAAACAACCACACAATTTTGAATTGGAGTATATGGCCGGAAGGGTGGCGGCAGAAAAAGTGCAAAAAGACCTTGCCAGAATTGATATCCTTAACCCATTTGATATCCTGAACCTGTTTTTGATGGGAAATAATGACATGAGGAATTATATTAAACAGGCCGCCATTAATACCGATAACCGCCCCATACTGGAGTTTACCCTGCCGATGCTTTTATACTCAAATGCTGATAATGATGCAAATGAAAGGGTTCTGGATATGCTGTCAAACGCGCATGACTTTGTCCCGCCTGTTATTATCCCTGAAATAGGGGCAGAAGATTTTTACTACAGGCTTGGCGTTACATATGCCTCTTATGTTTTCAGGGCTGACCAGGCAATACAGCTTTTTGAAAAGGCGCTGGCGATAAACCCACGGCACAAACAGGCGAGACAATATCTGGATGCGCTGCGCAGTGAACAGAAAAAAGCCGTTGCAGAAAAAGGCGCCTTTTGATGTCAGCAAGATATCCGGCATGGAAGAAGGATATTGCGTTATGGCAGGATGTGACAGCGAAATCACCTAAACTTTTTTTATAGGCAGCCGGGTTAAGGAACCTCTGAAAAACTACCTTTTTTAAAATTGTCATGCCCGAATGCTTCTATCGGGCATCCATAGGTCATTAAATTTACAAGAACTGGATTCCCGCTAAAAACATGCGGGAATGACATAAAAAGAGTTTTTCAGAGTGTCCTTAATATTATAATGAGAACCTTTATAACTATGAGGCCTGCAGCGTATATCTATTCAATTGCATGTTCCATAATTATCGTCTTAGCGCTCTTCGTTGTTTCCTTTAAAAGAAACTTCCTGTGGCAGGATGAGTTTTCTCTTTGGCGGGATGCTGTGGCAAAATCCCCGGATAAATGGCGCGCCTATGGCAATCTAACTGACACCTATTTAGAAGCCGGGCTTGCTGATGATGCAGTAATTGCCTATAAAAGGATATTGAATGTCAATCCAAAGTGCAAGTGCGCGCCTATCCACTATTCTCTTGGAGGGATATATGATAAAATAAATTCATTAGACATGGCCTTACATGAGTTTAAAAGAGCGCTTGAATATGCCGATGATTATATTTTTAAAGCGCGCATCCATCACAAACTTGGGCTTTTGTATTACAAAATGAGCAGGTTAGAAGACGCCATAAAAGAATTTCAAATGGTTATAGGCCTTACCCCGTCATCAGACGCATATTATAACCTTGGGATTATCTATATGGACCGCAGCCAATGGGATATTGCTATCATTGAATTGGAAAAGGCATTGAAGCTGGCAACATATAATAAACAACTAATTAATATATATAACGTCCTGGGAACGGCCTATGTGCGAAAGGGGCTGATTAACCAAGGCATTTCAATGTTTGAACAAGCATTAAGGATTAATCCAGATAATATGGAAGCGCAGGAAAATCTGAAAGCGGCTATGCGTATCAAACAGTTTCAAGGTCGGGAGGGGGCAGGTTATTCCTTGAAATAGCGGACTCTGCTTTCTGTGGGAACTATTATTTAATGGTTCTTTCTCATAATGAGTGGGTAAATAATATTCCCTCCCCCTTGACGGGATGCAAATAATTTACCCTCCCCCTTGACGGGGGAGGGTTAGGGTGGGGGAGAGGAAAGTTACCCACTTGAAATGAGAAAGTGTCCTTAATATTATATGTGGTTGACTATAAGGCATAGGATAAGATGGTTAATTCCCTACAGCGTTATCTGTGTTTTGGTATTTGCCATATATTTTAATTCGCTTTCCGGTGATTTTATATGGGATGACACACACCACATAGCAAACAATGTCTTAATAAAAGACCTGCGGAATATCCCGCTCTTTTTTACAAAAGATTTTTGGGAAAACTCATGGGCGCATACCACAAGCAGGCTTTACAGACCCCTTGTTACACTTTCGTTTGCTATAGATTACTACTTTTGGAGGCTAAATCCGGCAGGTTATCACTTTACAAATCTCATTCTCTATCTTTCGGTCTGTTTAATATTATATCCTTTGTCCAAAGCTATATTGGGGAATGATAGAGCTGCTATGGCAGCATCTCTTATATTTGCATCGCATCCGGTTCATTCAGAATCTGTGACGTGGATATTTGGAAGGACAGACCTTATAGCCGGATTTTTTTCCTTAAGCTCATTTTATTTATATTTACTTTACTACAACAATAAAACAAAGCTCCTTTTACTTATCACTTCTTTCGCAGTCTTTGTCTTGGCGCTTCTTTCAAAGGAGATTGCCGCCACACTGCCAATTATCATTATTCTCCATAACCTCCTTTTTAACAGAGGTGAGCGCGGCTATAAAAAATGGCTGCCCGCTTTAGGTTATTTAATAATTCTCCTATCCTATATGTTTCTGAGACAGATGGTTCTTGGTAGGCTTGAGAATCCGCCTGTGGTCTCGTATCCGGATTTTATTTACTATCTTCCATGGGCAGTTATAAACTATCTTAAACTCCTATTTCTTCCAATAAACCTAAGCGCATTATACACCCTGCCGCATACAAACAAGATGTGGGTTTTTTTTGGACTTGCCTTGGTAATAGTGTTGTGTATAGTTTTAAGCTTATCTTGCATCAGGCGGGACAAGGGGCTATTATTTTTAATATTGTGGGTTTTTGTAACCATCCTCCCTGTTCTAAATAGAATTGTAATGGCAAGCACTACTCCGATTGCAGAAAGGTTTCTCTTCCTCCCATCAGTAGGTTTTGCCATTTTGGCGGGTTGTGTGTTAAAAAAGGCAGCTAATCAAAGGAACATTGTTGTCATAACGCTGCTAATTATAATACCATTTTCAATTGTTGCGCAGCAGAGAAACGCCGTATGGAAAGATGAGCTTACACTGTATAGAGATATCCTTAAAACATCCCCCAATGCCTATTTTATACACAACAACCTCGGACTTATCCACTACAATCAAGGCCGGCTTGACGATGCAATTCTGGAATACAAAGCCGCATTACACCTCAAGCCTGATTATCATGGCGCTTATAATAACCTTGGAGTTGCCTACTCTAAGCAAAACAGACTATATGAAGCCGTAGCTGAATATAAAAACGCATTAAGGCTAAAGCCTGATTATGCAGGGGCCATTTATAACCTGGCTGCAGCGTTAGAGCAGTTGGGAAGGAGAGAAGAGGCCATAGTCCTTTATAATGAATTTATAAAGATTGCCCCTGATGTATATAGTGAAATGGCGCAAATAGCCAAGCAAAGGGTTAACAGGTAAAATGCTGCGCATTTCATCATGGATGTGTTTTACTGCCATGCCTGCCTATTCGCCGAATTTCTATCTTTCTGGTATTTTCTCCAGTATAAAAAAACTTAATCAATAAATAAACAGACGGCAAAAGAGCATATGCCTTTTCTGCCCACTCTATAATAACAACGCCGCCTCCGTATAGATATTCCTCTATTCCGAGTTCATATATTTCATTTACGCCGCCAAGACGGTAAAGGTCAAGATGATAGACAGCTAACCTCCCTTCATACTTATTCACTATAGTAAATGAAGGGCTTTTTACATAACCTTTAACATCAAGCCCCTTCACCAATCCCTGCGTAAATAGAGTCTTGCCTGCGCCAAGCTCTCCGGCAAGCGCGACTACATCGCCTGCCTTAAGCCCCTCGCCGATTTTTCTGCCAAGCTCCATTGTGTCTTCCGGCGATGATGTATGAAAGACTTGCATAAGCATTTTTACAATCTCTCTACTTCTTTTATTATCGCATCCACAATATCCTTTTCTTTTACCTTCTTCGCAGGCTTGCCCTTTATATACAAAAGCCCAGCGCCATCTCCGCCTGCTATGCCTATGTCTGATTCAATAGCCTCTCCAGGGCCATTCACAACACAGCCCATGAGGGCTATATTTACAGGCCTCTTAATATGAGAAAGCCGTTTCTCTATTTCATTAGCTAAAGTTATTATGTCAAGCTTTATTCTGCCGCAGGTTGGGCAGGATATTATATTAACCCCGCGCTCCCTTAATTTCATTGCCTTTAGAATCTCCCACCCAACCTTAACCTCTTCTACAG
This sequence comes from Deltaproteobacteria bacterium, assembly GCA_016219285.1. Taxonomy (GTDB): domain Bacteria; phylum Desulfobacterota; class GWC2-55-46; order UBA9637; family UBA9637; genus JACRNJ01. The sequence goes on along the minus strand of JACRNJ010000068.1, from coordinate 22,814 downwards.
GGTCGCCTGTCAGAGAAACCCTTAATGTATCTCCAATACCGTCTGCCAATAAGATGCCTAAACCAACTGCCGATTTCACTGTGCCTGAAAACATCGTGCCAGCCTCTGTTATGCCTATATGGAAAGGGTAATCAACTTTTTTAGCCAAAAGCCTATAGGCCTCAATGGTCTTCCATATATCCGATGCCTTCAAGGATATTTTGATGTCAAGAAAATCATTATCTTCCAGTATTTTGATATGTCTTAATGCGCTCTCTGCCATTGCATCTGACGTTGGATGGCCGTATTTTTCCAGTATATCTTTTTCAAGAGAACCGGCATTAACACCTATGCGGATGGGCAGCTTGTTTTCTCTTGCAGCCTTTACTACGGTTTTAATTTTTTGTTTATCCCCGATGTTGCCGGGATTCAGTCTTAACCCATCAATACCCTTATCAATAACCTTTAGGGCTAATTTATAGTTAAAATGTATATCGGCTATAATGGGAATTGATGAGGCCTTTTTGATTTTGCCTACTGCCTCTGCTGCCTCCATATTAGGAACAGCAACGCGCGCAATTTCACAGCCTGCCGCTTCCAATGCTGAAATTTGTTTAATTGTCGCTTTTACATCGGCAGTATCAGTATTTGTCATTGACTGGACAGAGATGGGAAAATCACTGCCAATCCTTATGCCGCCTACGGCAATCTGTCTGGTTTTTCTTCGGTTCATGGTTTATTGAGGCGCAAGGTAAGATGTAAAAGGCGATAGATGCTTTAAAATAAGTAGTTCGGATGTTTAATTATAACGCTAAATCTTTGGTCTGTATCTGCCAATTGGTGCCCGAGGCCGGACTCGAACCGGCACGGTAGTTTCCCACCTCGGGATTTTAAGTCCCGTGCGTCTACCAATTCCGCCACTCGGGCAATGACTATATAACTACTTGATTTTGAATAAATTATTTGATTCTATTGATATTTTTGGTGTTTAGCTTTACTATCGACATTTTCCCGATACTTCCCGATACTTCCCAATAAAACCCACTAAATCACTTTTTAAACTCACAAATTTAATAACCAATTCTCACTATGGGGGCATTGTGGCATATATTTATTGTAGGGGCAAGAAGTATTTTTGGTTTTGGTTTTCCCAAAAATCAATGTCCGTTTTTGCGGCCGTCCTGTGTCATAGTTATGACACTGCTATTATTCCCTTGACGGAAAATTCCTGTTTTCATGTGAATAGCCTAATCAAAGAATATGGAACTGTTAGTGTTTGTTGATGTTTTCCTATTTTAGTTTTTAATCTTACTCTTGGCACGAGGGTTGCAAAAGTAGATTTCAGATTTATGAGATTGTAAATCTAACAGACTGCCCCAAAATCCGGCGCAGGATTTTGGAAGACTGCTGAAAGGGAGGGGAATATGTCAGAAGACGCTGGGCATAAAAAAGAGGAGGAGACAGCCCATCCGCCGAAATCATCCAACAAACTCCTGTTAATAATCATCGGTGTTTTAGTTTTGATAATACTTGTCGGCGGCGGTTTTTTTGTATTCAGCAAGATGGGCGGCGGGAAAGATAAGGCGGCTGATGCAGAGACAACCGCAGAGGAAAAATCAGGACATGAGGCAGATAAAAAGAGTGAAAAAAAGAGTGAAAAGAAAGATACCAATGCTAAAAAAGAGGATAAAAGCGGACAGGGAGGGAAGGTGGAGTTAATGGCTTTAGACCCGTTTATTGTAAATCTTCAGGATTCTACAGGCACCAGATACCTGAAGGTTACAATCAATCTTGATTTGGAAACTGCCGCTATGGAAGAGGCAAAGGCAAAGACAGCGCAGATAAAGGATGCCATCATCATACTTTTGAGCAGCAAAGGTTATGCTGACGTTGGGTCTATTCAGGGAAAGTATCAGCTGCGCGATGAGATTGTTGCAAGGGTTAACCAGACACTTACCAAGGGGAAACTGAAATCTGTTTATTTTACAGAGTTTGTAATTCAATGAGAACGGCATATACACAACGACATAAATAAAGTCGCATACAGAGCGTCAGAACAAAGCAGACCAAGGCGCGACCAAGGTGAAGAGTGAGGCGTATTTTTAGCATACGCCGCAACGATGAACCGAGGAGTAACGCAGGTATGCGAAGTTATGACGCTCTGCATAACCGGAGAAATTTGAATGGCTGAAAAAGTTTTGAGTCAGGAAGAAGTTGATGCGCTGCTTAAAGGCGTATCAAGCGGTGAAATAGAAACAGAGGCAGACAAATCAAAAGAGGCCTCAGGCATTAAGCCATACGACCTTACCCAGCAGGAGAGGGTAATCAGGGGGAGGATGCCTGCGATGGAGATTATCAATGAACGGTTCTGCAGGCTTTTCAGGGTTTCTATGTTTAATTTTATGAGGAAAATGGTGGATATATCTACAGAAGGGGTAAAGATGACAAAGTACAGCGAGTTCATAAAAAACACGCCGCTGCCAGCCAGTTTTAATATATTTCAACTCTCGCCGCTGCGCGGTTTAAGCCTCCTTGTTTTTGATGCCAGTCTGGTATTTCTGATTATAGATAATTATTTTGGCGGAGGCGGAAAATACCATACAAGGGTTGAGGGGAGAGAGTTTTCCTCTACAGAGCAGAGGATTATAAGAAGGATTATAGATATGGTCTTCAGTGATATGAAGACCTCATGGGAGCCTGTTTCCCCTGTGGACTTTGTATACAACCGTTCAGAGATCAACCCGCAGTTTATAAATGTTGTGGTGCCTACAGAGGTGGTTATCTCCGTCACATTCAAGGTTGAGATAGATGCTGTCTCAAGCACAATGCGTATGTGCATCCCCTATGCCGCCATTGAACCTATAAAGGAAAAACTCTACGGGGCATACCAGAGCGACAGGATGGAGGTGGATGAGAGATGGTTGTCCAGATTTGAAGATGAGATAAAAAAGACCGAAGCCAATGTTTTATGCGAGATAGGGACGGCAGGCATATCAATAGGGGATTTTCTTGGACTTGCTAAAGGGGACATAATCCAGTTAGACAAAAAGGCTGCCGACCCATTGGATATGTATGTGGAAGGGATATTGAAATACCGCGGACATGCCGGACAATATGAGGGGCGCTATGCTGTGAAGGTGTCAGAATTTTTATTAAAGGGAGGGGAATAATTTATGCCTGCCAATACGGAAACACAAGGGAAAGAACCAGGAGGGAAAGAGAATGTTGTCCCTGCAAGTTTCAGTGAACTTAAAGAGTCAAAGGAACAAAAGGGCGCTGCTGCCGGCGCCAATATCGACCGTATTATGGACATCCCTGTGACATTATCTGTGGAGTTAGGGAGGACGAGGATAGTTATAAATGACCTTCTCCAGTTGAGTCAGGGTTCTGTTATAGAACTGAATAAACTTGTCGGCGAACCCATGGAAATACTGGTGAACGACAGGCTTGTTGCTATGGGCGAGGTGGTGGTTGTCAATGAAAAGTTTGGAGTGAGGCTGACTGACATAGTGAGCCCTATGGAAAGAATCAAACAGTTAAAAAAGTAGGTGCGGCAAGGTGGGCATTCTGGAAAATATGGCAGCAGGACTGATTGTTGTAATAGGCATCATGTTTTTAAGCGCCTATCTCTACTCAAGACTGTTTGGCGCAGAGATAAAGGGGGAGAGGGATTTTATAAGGGTGATAACCAATGTCCCTCTTGGTCCCAAAAAAAGTATTGCAGTGGTGAATATTGCAGGCAAACACATGGCATTGGGGATAACTGAGAATTCAATAACACACCTTGCAGACATTGAAAACATTGAAGGAGTGGAAGTGGTTAAAAAAGGGGATGATGATAATGAAAGGGGAAGAATCAGATGGAGCGGGCTCATGGGGAGGATTGTTAAGATGAAATATTCCTCCTTTAAGGGGATGAAATTTTTCCCTCCGATTATTTTTTTCTCCATGTTTGCCCTTTTTTCCCCCTCTGTTTCATTTGGCGCAGGAGAGGGTTTAAACCTCCCTGATGTTTCTCTTCGGATAGGCGGAGGGAATGATTTATCAGGGACTATTCAGATACTAACCCTCCTGACAGTCCTGACCATTCTCCCTGCAATAATACTCATGATGACATCGTTTACAAGATTTATAATAGTATTCTCGCTTCTGAGACAGGCGCTTAGCCTTCAGCAAACCCCGCCAAATCAGGTTCTCATAGGGTTGTCTCTTTTTATGACCTTTTTTGTAATGTCCCCTGTGTTTGAAAAATCCTATGCCACTGCCCTTGAACCGTATCTGTCTAAAAAGATGAGCCAGCAGGAGGCATTTTCTGCGGGGATAAAACCGTTCAGGGAATTTATGCTTAAGCAGACAAAGGAAAAGGAATTGGCGCTGTTTGTGGAGATGTCGAAGATGCAGAAGCCTGCCGGATACGATGATATACCCACGAGTGTTATCATCCCTGCATTTATTATCAGCGAACTCAAGATTGCCTTTCAGATAGGTTTTATTCTTTTTATACCATTTCTTATTATAGACATGGTGGTGGCAAGCATACTCATGGCTATGGGCATGCTGATGCTGCCGCCTATTATGATTTCGCTCCCATTTAAACTGATGCTCTTTGTGCTTGTTGACGGCTGGTCCCTTCTGGTCGGCTCTATGATAGGGAGTTTTAGGATATGACGCAGGAATTTGTTCTGACAATAGTCCAGGAGGCGATGAAACTCCTTTTGTTTGAGATAATGCCTGTTTTGGGTGTTGCCCTTGCAGTCGGGCTCATTGTGAGTTTGTTTCAGGCAGCGACGCAGCTGCAGGAAATGACCTTGACATTTATACCTAAGATTGTAGCAGTCTTTCTAACATTGATGTTTTTATCTCCGTGGATGCTCAGGCTCATGCTGGATTTTACAAGGCAGATATTGGTTGGCATACCGGGCTATGTGAGGTAAACCCAAATCAATTTTTGGGTTTAAAAGGTGAGGTAAGAATGCTGTATCCTGTATTTAATCATCTTGGAACATTTTTTTTCGTATTTATAAGGATTATCTCCATTCTTATGGCTGTCCCATTCTTTGGCAGCAGGATTGTTCCAATGCCCATTAAGATGGGGCTGGCTTTGATGCTGGGGGTTATTATTGCGCCGATACTCGGGATTACTGTCGCGATCCCCGATACATTGGCAGGTCTTATAATTGCAGCGGCAAGAGAGGTCATTATGGGGGCGGCGATAGGTTTCATAGTCAGGCTTGTTTTCAGCGCCTTTGAGATGGCAGGACAGGTCGCAGGCATGCAGATGGGTTATGCAGTCGCAAATGTTATTGACCCGCATAATAACAGCCAGATATCTGTGCTGTCGCAGGTTTACAATATCATGGGCATCCTCTTATTTTTCAGTTTGAATGTCCATATTGTTTTTATTTCTGCAATCAAAGAGAGTTTTGAAATTGTGCCGCCTTACGGTTTTACCATCACAAAAGGTATGATGCATGGGTTTTTGGGGATGACATGGGAGATGTTCAGAATAGCAGTCAAACTCGCCGCGCCCATTACGGTATCCATACTGATTACAAATATTGCTATGGGTGTAATGTCAAGAACTGTCCCTCAACTGAATGTGTTTATACTTGGTTTCCCTGTAACAATTATACTGGGGCTTATAGTTATGTTATTTTCTCTGCCGTTTATAATTTCAATTATAAGCAATTCATATATAGACCTCTCTCACAATCTTATTGACTTATTAAAGATGGGTGGAAGGGGAGGATAGTTGTAGCGGTGCGATTTATCGCACTAATGGAGTAATGAGGGGTGTTTAGACAATGCCGTGGCAGGAAGAAAGGGACCAAAGAACAGAGAGCGCCAGCCCGCGAAGGCGGCAGGAGGCAAGGGATAAAGGACAGGTAGCCAGAAGCAATGATGTGGCGTCTACAGTTGTCCTTTTCTCAGGGCTTATGGTTTTTTATTTTTTTGGGGCGCGTATGCTGGATTCTCTTAAAGGGATTATGGGGAGATTTTTACTTAACAGCGGTTCTTTTAATTTAACAGAGCAAGGATTGGTTATTATGTTCAGGGATACTGTCATAGATGCGGCGTATCTCCTTATTCCCCTTGTTATCTTTCCTGCGGCAGGGATTTTAGCCAATATCATGCAGGTTGGCGTTTTGTTTACAGCAGAGCCGTTGACTCCTAATCTATCAAGGATAAATCCGCTTGAGGGGATAAAGAGGCTTGTTTCAATAAGGGCTTTGGTTGAACTTGTTAAAGGCATATTGAAACTTATAGTAATCGGTTATATCTCCTATATAGTTATAAGAAATGAGATGCCTGCCTTTAGTTCCCTTGCGGATATGAGCATTACAGGCATTATCTATTATCTTGGCTCAGGTTCATTCAAAATCCTTATTATGACATCATCTCTCCTTATAGTAGTGGCTGCCGTGGATTATGCATTCCAGCGGTGGGATATGGAGAAATCGCTCAGGATGACAAAGCAGGAGGTTAAAGAGGAGTTTAAAGAGACAGAGGGACAGCCATTGATTAAGTCAAGGATTAAGAGCCTTCAGAGGGAGATGGCGAGGACAAGGATGATGCAAGAGGTTCCGAAGGCGACGATTGTTATTACAAATCCAACCCATCTGGCGGTTGCGCTCAAATATGAGCAAGGCAGGATGAGGGCGCCTAATGTTGTTGCAAAGGGTTCTGGTTTTATAGCGGAAAAGATAAAAGAGATTGCCAGAAAACATAGTGTGCCTGTAATAGAAAATAAGCCTCTGGCGCAAGTTCTCTGGAAGAGTGTTGAGATAGGGAAGGAGATACCATCATCACTTTACAGGGCAGTGGCAGAGGTTCTGGCGTATATATACAGACTGAAGGCAAAGGGCATGGTGGGCACAGCCCACCCTACAGGACTATTGAGGTAGATATAACGATATGGCAGTTGAGATAAAACTACCGCTATGAGTTGGACTAAATTTCTCAAACTATTGAGGTAGATATAACGATATGGCAGTTGAGATAGAAAAAAACTTACCGCGCAATATTGTTGAGATGGCTGTTCCCATCGGGATAATGGCGATACTGGCAGTAATGATAATACCGGTGCCGACACTCATTTTGGACCTCCTCTTGTCCATGAATATCACACTTGCGGTTATCATACTCCTTATAGCAGCCAATGTTATGAAGCCGCTTGACTTTGCCGTATTCCCAACCATCCTCCTTGTTACAACACTTTTCAGACTTTCTTTAAATGTGGCGTCCACAAGACTTATACTCCTCCACGGCAGCGAAGGCCCGCAGGCGGCAGGTCAGGTAATAAAATCTTTTGGCATGTTTGTTGTAGGAGGAAACTATGCGGTCGGCATGGTTGTATTTATCATCCTTGTAATCATAAATTTTGTGGTTATTACAAAAGGCGCAGGCAGGATAGCAGAGGTATCTGCCAGATTTACCCTTGATGCAATGCCAGGGAAGCAGATGTCTATAGACGCAGACCTGAATGCAGGTCTTATAAGAGAGGATGAGGCAAGGAAGAGGAGAAGGGAGATTGCGCGGGAGGCAGATTTTTACGGCACTATGGACGGCGCAAGCAAATTTGTAAGGGGCGATGCTGTAGCCGGCATACTGATTACATTTATCAATATCATAGGCGGCATTATTATCGGTGTTGTCCAGCAGGGTATGGATATCACAGATGCCTTCTCTGTATACACAATACTTACAATAGGTGATGGTCTTGTTGCGCAGATACCTGCGCTTGTTATATCTACAGCAGCAGGCATCATTGTTACAAGGGCGGCATCTGAAACAGGGATGGGGAGGGAATTTGCCTCTCAATTCCTTTTATATCCAAAGGCAATCTATGGCGCGGCAGGGGTATTGTTTGTGCTGGGGCTTGTTCCCGGTCTTCCGCATATCGCATTTTTAACGCTCTCATCCATTACAGGCGGGCTTGCATATTTGAGCGGTCAGGGCGCTGCCGCTCAAGTTATTAAAGAAAAGGAGGAGGAGATTAAAGGGATTCCTATAATCCCTGAAAGGGATGAGATTATCCCCCCTGACCCTCTTGCAGTAGAGGTTGGGTACAGACTCATCCCACTTGTTGATGCAGAAAGCGGCGGAGAACTTCCGGACAGGATTAAGGCAATGAGGAGGCAGATTGCTAATGACACGGGTTTCCTTGTGCCTCCGATTCATATAAAGGACAATCTTCAGTTAAAGCCTGAAGAATATACCTTTTTGCTGAGGGGGATTGAGATAGGAAGGAGTTCAGTGATGATGAACCACTATATGGCAATAGACCCTGGAAATGCCCAGAAGGGTCTTGAAGGCATTCCAACAAAAGAACCTGCCTTTGGGCTGCCTGCCCTCTGGACTGAAGAATCTCTGAAAGACAAGGCAAAGGTTATGGGCTGGACGGTTGTAAATCCAACAATAGTCATAATTACACATATTACAGAGGTTATTAAGGCGAATGCGTATAAACTCATTACGAGACAGGATGTGCAGGGGATACTGGATACCCTTGCTAAAACGCATCCCAAGGTTGTAGAGGAATTGGTTCCATCTCAGTTGTCCCTCGGCGGAGTGGAAAAGGTTTTGAAGAATCTGCTTAGAGAGAGGATACCGATAAGGGATGCTCTTACTATTATAGAAACACTGGCTGATTATGCGCCGCTGACAAAGGATGCAGATATTCTTACAGAATATGTGCGTCAGGCGCTTTCAAACACTATTACAAGGCAGTATGCGGCAGAGGATGGACTTCTCCCTGTTATGATGCTGGACCCAAGGGTTGAGGAATATATATCAAAATCTGTTCAGCAGTCCCAGCAGGGCGCAGCGCCAGGAATAGAGCCTTCCCTCATCCACAGCCTGATTAGCAAGGTGACAGAAGGGATGAGGGATATGACTTATAAGGGGTATCAGCCCATACTTCTGACATCCGCGGAGACAAGGAGATTTATCAAAAGGCTCATTGAGAGGTCGCTGCCGTCTGTTGTTGTCCTGGGGTCAAGTGAGATTTCAGGGGATGTCAGGATAAAGAATCTAAAGGTGGTGAGTTTAGAAGATGCATATCAAAAGGTTTAGAGAAAAGACGCTGGAAGAGGCGCTGCGAAATGTTAAGGCAGCGCTTGGAGAGGATGCGATAATACTCTCTACAAAAAAGACTAACGGCGGCGCAGAGGTGCTGGCTGCTGTTGATTTTGATGTTGCAGATATAGAAAAGAAGGTCAGTGACGAGGCGGTCATCAAAACCGAACTGACAGATATGAAAAAGGAGTTATCTGACATTAAGTGTCTGTTTGCGTCTCTTTCCCATGACAATGAGGTAAAGGGGCTTGCAGGTCTTGGCAGCGGCGCTGTCAAACTCTACGAGGAGATGCTCTTAAAAGGAGTCCATGAGGAGGTCTCAAAAAGAGTTATTAAAATGGCCGCTGCTTATAAAAGCAACGGGAGCAGCCTCAAAGAGAGATGCGCTGCTGTCATAAGGGAGAATGTCTCTGTATGCAATCCTCTGTCAGGCGGAGGGAGGCCGAAACTTCTGGCGCTTGTGGGTCCTGCAGGTGTCGGCAAAACTATGTCCGCAGTAAAACTAGCGGTAAAACTGGCGCGGAAGTTTGAGGCTAATGTCGGCATTATAAGCATAGATGATATAAGACCAGGCGCAAGCGAGACATTGAAGGCATGCGGAAGGTCATTGGGTATTTCTTCTGTGGATGCGCCTGCGGCAAAAGATGGTTTTAATGAGGCTGTATGGAACAATAAGGATAAGGATATTGTCCTTATTGATACACCCGGTAAGAATCCAAAGGATATGAAAGAAATCAATAGATTAAAAGATACATTAAACTGCGGTCTTCCTGTCAAAACTGCCCTTGTGCTTAGCGCTGCCACAAGAGACGACAGCCTTTTCAATGCCTGCAAGGGTTTTGGCATACTGCCGATAGATTGCATGGTGTTTACAAAGATTGATGAAGCAGATAGTTTCGGCTCCATACTTAACACATCTCTATATATGAAAAAGCCTGTCGCTTATCTGTGCAACGGACAGAGGATACCTGAGAATATTATGGCAGCGTCTAATGAATTAATCGGAAATCTTATACTTGGAGGAGGGCAGCCAGATGTCTAGCAAATGCAGGCCTAAAGTTATTGCAATTACCAGCGGAAAGGGCGGAGTGGGCAAGACTAATGTAGTGGCAAATCTGGCAGTGAGTTTTGCCATGATGGGTAAGAAAGTATTTGTCCTTGACGCAGACCTTGGTCTGGGAAATCTTGACATCCTTCTTGGACTTGCCCCCAGATTTACCCTTGCCCATGTCTTAAATGGCGTGAAGAAAATAGATGATGTAATTGTTAATGGTCCCAAAGGAATCAGAATCCTCCCTGCGGCGTCAGGCATTCAGGAGTTGACCCATCTTGGCACAGAGGAAAAGGTCAATCTCTTTGGTCAGATAGAAAGTCTGGGTGATTCCATTGACATCATGCTTATAGATACTGCTGCAGGTATTTCCCAGAATGTGCTTTTCTTCAATATGGTTTCAAACGAAATCATAGTTGTTGCCTCGCCTGAGCCCACATCTGTAATAGATGCCTATGCCCTTATGAAGGTTTTGCATCTCAGGCACGGCGAGAAGAGATTCAAATTGCTGGTAAATTTTGCAAAGAACAAGAGCGAAGGGCTGGAGGTTTATAAAAACTTAAGCATGGTTGCAGGGAGGTATTTGAATATATCCATTGATTATCTCGGTTTTATCCCCCTTGATGAAAACCTCCCAAAGGCTGTAAGGGAGCAGAAGGCGATTGTAGAGATATTTCCTGATTCAAAGTCAGCAAAGGCTTTTAATGACATGGCAAAGGTTGTGGATGATTTCCCTCCGTCAGAGCCAAAGGACAATATACAGTTTTTTGTTGGAAGGGGAGCGGGCAATTCAGCAGGGATGCAGGTATGAGTAAAATTCAAATTACAAAAATCAAATATCAAATAAATTCCAAGCACCAATTTCCAATAACCAGACAGCCTTTTATTTGGAATTTAAGTCATTGGGATTTGGTCATTATTTGTAATTTGGGATTTGTAATTTGTCATTTGTTTAAACTTTGAGTTTTGATATTTGGATTTTCACTGTGATGCAATCAAAAAATAAGAAGATAAATGGTTTTGACAAAGAGGCGTGCATAAAAGAATATGCCCACATAGTGAAGATTATTGCCTACAGGCTGGCAGTAAGGCTTCCGCCGCATATTGATGTAAACGACCTTATAAGTGTGGGAATAATTGGACTTATAGACGCCCTTGATGCATTTGACCCTGACAGGGGTGTAAAGATAGAGACATATCTCTCCATCAGGATTAAGGGCGCTATGCTGGATGAACTTAGGAGGATGGACTGGCTGCCAAGGAGTATAAGGGAAAAGTCAAAACAACTGGAAAGGGAATATGTCGTCATGGAGGCAAAACTTGGAAGACACCCTACCGATGAAGAGATGGCAGAATCCTTTGATATGGATGAAGAGGAGTTTCAGAAACTTCTGCATAAGGTAAGCGCGGCAGGGGTTATAAGCATTGAAGATTTGGGTATAAATGAAGACGGCGATAAAATGGATATGCTTGAGTGTCTGGCGGACCCTGCCGGTGAGGACCCTGTCGCCCGCCTGCAGCTTCAGGAGACCAACAGCCGCCTTGCAATGGCTATTGATGAACTCCCTGAAAAGGAAAGGCTCGTTCTGGCGCTTTATTATTATGATGAACTTAATCTTAAGGAGATAGGAATGGCTATAAACCTTACTGAATCAAGGGTTTGTCAACTGCACAGTCAGGCGGTACATAGACTGAAAGGCAAACTCAAAAGATTGGTTAATGAGGTGTAAGCGGCCAACAAAGCCTGTTGGTGTAGGCACAGGGTTTGGGCTTTCTAATATATGGGATTATAGAAAGGCACAATGGAAAGATAGATGTTGAGAGCGAGGCAGGCAAAGGAAACTCTTGCTGTCAAATGGGAATGCCCTGACAACTGCTGTGATAGAGAGGCTAAAGAATTTTCACAGAGTGGACCCCATTGTTGACTGGGTCTATATTATAAAACCTAAAGAAATATCTAAAGATTCCGATAAATAAAAGAAGGGGATATTTTCTATGGAACACTCATGCCCAGCCCATGTTTAATGTCTTGCTGCTGAAAAGGCAATCTGATTGCCAGACATAGGCTGGGCACAAAGGAGAATGAAAATTTAATAACTGTCATGCCCGAATGTTTCTATCGGGCATCCAGTGCCTTTTACGATACTGACGAAAACAGAGAAACTCTGGATTCCCGCTTAAAGACTGCGGGAATGACAATCTTAATCAAAGGGGATATTTTCTATGGAAAATATAAAAGAGGTCATGAGCCGGCTGAACTCAGAAGATAAGGCGCTGCGTCATGAGACAGTAGAACTGCTTGGTGAAAGCAGGAGCAAGGATGCAATAAAACCCCTTGCCGGCCTTTTAAAGGAAGAAGACCCTGGTTTAAGGGATGCGGCAGTTAATGCCCTCATAAACATCGGCGGCTCGGATGTCGCGGATGCTGTTATCCCATTTCTTTATGAGGGAGAAGATGCCTCAATGCGGAATATGGCTGTGGAGATTCTGGAAAGACTTGGAGAGGGCGCTAAGGAGGCAGTTATCGCGCTGTTTAAAGAGAAAGATGAAGATGTCCTCCGGTTCGCTGTAGATATTATCGGGAATATAGGTTCAAAAGATGTCTATAATGAACTTATACCCCTCCTTTCTCATCACAATCCGAATATAAGGGCTTCTGCCGCGAATACGATTAGTAAACTCAAATTCTTTGATGCAGCGCAGAACCTTGTTGATATGCTTAAAGACGATGACGAATGGGTCAGGTTTTCAGCGCTTGAAGCCCTCGGCAGTCTGGGGACGCCTGATATTCTAGACAGACTTCTGGACGCTGTCCAACAGGATGATATGTCAAGGATTGCCGCCCTTGACGCCATATCTAATCTTGCTGAACCGGCAGATTGCAAAAAGGTAATGCCTGTTATCAGCAGTTCAGAGGTTGCCCTTGTAATATCTGCGGAAACAGCGGCAAAACTTGTTGAAAGGTTTGACGGGCTTATGCATGATGCGCACAAGAAGGTATTTTTAAAGATATTTACGGCGCGATTAAATGAGGGCGATATTCTTGAAAAAAGGGAATCGTTAAGGGGTATAACTTTATTAAAGGATAAAGGGGCTGCAGCAGATGTATTGCTTCAGTTTGCGGCAAGGATAGAGGTATCAGATGAAGAGACCGTGAGCCTTTTAAGGCATGCTATGGCGGCTGTTTGCGACAGCAGTGTTATTGTGGATGCATTGAAGAAAGGATATAGAAATATATCTGTTTTTGCTGAAGCGCTTGGCGATATAGGCGACCAATCTTCATTTGAGCATTTAAAGTCCATCATTGAGAATGTGGACAGGGAAGCGAAGAAGGCGCTTCTGGGCACCCTTGAGAAGATAGAGGCAGCCTCTTCTTTTGACACACTTGCCAATGCCATGCAGGATAAAGACGGCCATGTCCGAAAGGTTGCTGCCAGAATACTTGGAAATATGAAGGACAAAATGGCGGTGCCTTTGCTTTTCAATGCGCTCTTAAATGAGCCTTACAAAGATGTTCAGGAGGCATTGGGCGAGGCATTGTTCTGTTATTCGGGGGATGATGTAGAAGGCTTGTTAATTAAACTCCTTAACAATGAAAAAACATCTCTTAAAATTATTGCAGTAAGGGGTCTTGGGAAATTAAAAACAGATAACAGCAGGAATGCCTTAATACAAGCCGTTAAGCGCAGTGAACCTGATATAAGGAGCGAGGCGGTTAAGTCTCTGGGCAGATTTGAGGCAGATGATATCACAGGCATTGTGTCAAAGTTTCTAAAAGACGAGAGCAAAACCGTCAGACTATCAGCGCTGGAGGTTATGAGGACAAGGGACCAAGAATGCCGATTTATTATAGACGCCGCTGATGATGAGGATATGTGGATAAGGTTCAGGGCGATTGAAATACTTGGTGAAAAGAATGTTAAGGACGCAGAGGGGTTCATAATTGATAAGCTCATGAACGATGAATTGCCTGTTAAGGCTGCGTGTATAAAGACGTTGGGAAGCATTGGTTCAAAAAATTCTCTCTATGTGCTGAAGGGTTTTATTGACCACAGCGACCCTTATTTAAGCGCTGCGGCAAGAGGCGCCCTTTCCAGGATTTCGGAGTAACTATCAATGGACAAGCAAAAGATTTCAAGAGAGACCTTTATGCAGCTAAGGGATTTTATCTATGAGAAGAGCGGTATATTTTTTCAGGAAAACAAAATTTATCTTCTGGAAGACAGACTTTCAAGGAGGCTTCAGGCCAGAAATCTCTCAAGTTATGAAGAATACCTCTATTTTTTGAGATGCGACCCTGATAAAGATGGTGAACTTAAAGAATTGTTTAATGCAATTACTACCAATGAAACCAGTTTCTTCAGAGATATAAACCAACTGGATGCGTTCAGAACAGGCATCATTCCAAAGGTTGTTGAAAAAAAAGGGAACGGGCAAAGGACATTCAGGCTCTGGAGCGCAGGTTGTTCCACAGGCGAGGAACCCTACACACTGTCGATGATAACAATGGATGAATGGATGCATCTGAATGGCTGGAGGGTGGAGATTCTGGCAAGCGATATAAGCGAACAAGTGCTGGCATCAGCGAAAAGGGCAACCTATGGAGAGTACGCTGTAAGGAATACCAATGACGGCATTGTGAAAAAATATTTTTTAGAAGGAAGCAGCGGCTATGTTGTCAAGCCAGAGGTAAGGCAGGCAGTAAGGTTTGTGAATATAAATCTGCTGGATATGCCGCAGATGAAGGGAATCAGGGGTATGGATGTAATATTCTGCAGGAATGTCCTGATATATTTTGATGATAATGCCAAAAGAAAGGTAATCGGGCATTTTTACGATGCCCTTGCAGACGGGGGATTTTTAGTGGTCGGGTTTTCAGAGTCGCTCTTTAACCTGACAAGGGCATTCAAACCTGTTGGCATAAATAAATGTGTTATTTACCAGAAGATATAGGACTAATTTCTAAATTCTAATATCTAATAAATCCTTGACAGGAAGAATATCTGTCAAGGATAAAATGTCAAATGTCAAAAAAAACAACCCCCTGACCCCCTTTATTAAGGGGGAAAACATCAGAAATTTAGTCATTGGGCATTTCATTAGAAATTAGGATTTAGAAATTTATTAGACATTAGGGTTTAGGAATTTGGGAAGCGGCAGAGAAAATAAGTTGGAGGTAGTTCTATGAGTAAGAATATCCTTATAGTGGATGATTGCGGCACCACAAGAAAATTGCTTTCATACATGATAAAGGTGGCCGGCCATAATGCAGTGGGGGCGGTTAACGGGTTTGATGCGCTGGAAAAACTGGCGCAGAACGATATAGCGCTTGTAGTAACAGACCTTAATATGCCGCAGATGGATGGTCTTGAACTGGTAAAAAATATCAGAGGCGATGATATTTACAAAAATATCCCTGTCATAATGCTTACAACAGAGGCAGGCGAGAGGGATAAAGAGATTGGCTTTCAGGCTGGGGTGAATATTTATATGACAAAGCCGGTAACATCAAAGTGGCTGGCGTATCAGATAGAAAAGCTGCTTTAAGCGGTGAGTGGTTAGCCGTGTGTCCAAAAAGGGGGAATGCAATATGTTTGATGAAAAGATGAAAATACTTGTAGTGGATGATTTTTCAACCATGAGGAGGATAATAAGAAACCTCCTGAAGGAACTCAATTATCTGAATGTGGAGGAGGCCGATGACGGCGCAACAGCTCTGCCTAAACTTAAAGGAGATAAATTTGATTTTATTATCTCGGACTGGAATATGCCTAATATGAGCGGTTTTGAACTTTTAAAGACTGTAAGGGCTGATGCGGGCTTAAGACATATGCCATTTCTCATGGTTACAGCAGAGGCGCAGCAGGAAAATGTTGTTATGGCTGTGCAGGCAGGCGTCAGCAACTACATTGTAAAGCCGTTCACAGCGGCAACACTAAAGGAAAAGATGGATAAGATTAAAGAAAAACTGGAAGGTGGGAAATAATACTGCGGGAAAGGCGGGAGCAGGTAGTTTGCTGATTGAGCAGCGCATTTAAAAACGCCAAATAAATTGGGCAACTATAGGCAGCGACATAAATTTGTAGTCTGCCGATTTATCGGAGATTTTAAAATACGCGCATGGGGCGCCCAACAGAAGGTTGGGTCGGGCAAACTACAGCTACTTATTTTTGTCGTTCACTATACATGTGCCGCACATTACGCATCACACATACGGGAGGTTGCTATGGAAGATGAAGGAATAAAGGAAACTATAGAGCATGCAAAGGCGATAGCCGACAAGAATCTGGATGTAGAATGGGGAGTAGACAAAATCAGGGATGTGCTGGCTGATATTGCTGCGCATATAGAAAAGATAAGACAGGGTTTTTTGCTTATTGACCCGAGTATAAAAGATACTTCCAGCAAGGTGCCTGAGACAACCAATCAACTGCTTGATATTGATAAGACCATCTCAAATGCGGCCAACCAACTTATGGGCCTCACAGAAAATTTAATGACAAACCATGAAAAGGTAGCAACATTATTAAACCGTCTTTTGCAATGGGGTGAAGGCTTAAACGTCCTGGACGCCGACAGTGTTGCAAAAAGCACAATAGATGAACTTATGGCAATAAACAAAAATAGCAGGGAAGGGCTTATGGAGGTCTTTACAAATCTGTCGTTTCAGGATCTGGCAGGGCAGAAGATTAAAAAGATGAAAGGTGTTATAGAGGGGATAGAAAAGAGGCTGCTTGAAGTGCTTATAGTTTTTGGACACCATGAGGAATTGGACAGCGCAAAAAAGGACAGGTTGCTTAAAGGGCTTAAAGAGAGCGGCGAGGTTCTAAAACAGGGTTTGGTTGATGATATACTAAAAAATTCCGGGTTTTAGCGATAGGGGCATGGCATGCCACTATCGCTCACTTGTAATGGAGAATCTATGGCTGATGAAATGCAGGAAATTATAAATGATTTTATAGTAGAGACCACAGAACTCCTTGATGGTCTTGACCAGAAATTTGTTGAATTAGAAAAGGCTACTGACAGCCAGGAACTTCTGAATGCGATTTTCAGGTCTGTTCATACTACAAAGGGCGCAGCAGGTTTTTTAGGTTTCAAGCAGGTGGTGGATGTGGCGCATACTGCAGAGGGTATTTTGAACAAACTCCGTCAGGGGAGTTTGAAGGCTGAGCCTGCTATCATGGATGCGCTCCTTAAGGCAGTTGATATGCTTAAACTTCTGCTTTCGCATATAAGGGAAAAAGACGGCAAGGAAGAGGATATATCAGATGTGCTCGCCGCGCTTCAAGGCGCAGATGCCGCCGCTCCGCTTAAATCTTCATCTGTAGATATGCCTGTGCGCTGCCCGTCTGCTGTAGCACAGGCAGGCACGCAGATAGATGTTAAAGTTCCGCAGCCGTTATCGCCGTTATCAGGGGGGGATGAGCCAGCCCCTGCTTCCCTATCTTCTGCTCCTGCTCAAAAACAAGATAAGGCAGTTGGATACGGGAAGGTATTGCCCGGCGAGCCTCCAAAGATGCTGGGAGAGATACTTCTTGAAAGAAAAGTGATTACAAGGGAGCAGATGCAGGAAGTGCTCTCTGAGCAGAAGGGGAATGAAAAAATAGGGGATATTTTTATCAGGAAAGGGTATGCAAAAAAAGAGGATATAGATGCAGCCCTTTCTACTGGTCAGGGAAAGTCAATTGGCACACTTAGGGAAAGCACTATAAGGGTTGATATAAACAGGCTTGATAATGTTTTGAATCTTGTCGGCGAACTTGTCTTAGGGAGAAACAGGCTGATGAGACTGGCAGATGACATTGAAACAGAATACGGCGAAGATGACACCGCAATATCAATAAGACAGACCATATCAAACCTGAATGTTATAACTACAGACTTACAACTTGCTGTAATGAAGACAAGGATGCAGCCTATCGGCAGGGTCTTCGGCAAGTTTCCAAGAATGGTGCGCGACCTTGCAAGGGCAAAGGGGAAGGATATTGAACTTGTCCTTGTCGGCGAAGATACAGAGCTTGATAAGACTGTTATTGAGGAGATTGGGGACCCGCTTGTGCATCTGGTCAGGAATTCTGTAGACCACGGAATAGAAGCGTCGGATGTCAGGGTTCAGAAGGGGAAAACCCCCAAGGGAAAGATTGTGCTGTCAGCGCATCATCAGGGGAACAATATATTCATCGCAATAGAAGACGACGGCAATGGCATTGACCCGGTGGTTTTAAGGGAAAAGGCTGTTGAGAAGGGGGTTATGGACAGGGCAGAGGCAGAAAGATTAAGCGACAAGGAGATATTGAGTGTGATATTCATGCCCGGATTTTCAACTGCAAAAGAGGTTACAGATGTCTCCGGCAGGGGGGTCGGGATGGATGTAGTTAAGACAAATATATCTAAATTAAACGGCTCAATAGATATTGATACAAAAATAGGGCATAGGACAAAGATTACTATCGCTCTGCCATTAACCCTTGCAATAATTCAGGCATTGATGGTTGAGGCGGGGGAAGAGATATACGCTCTGCCTCTTTCAATTGTAATGGAGATATTAAAGGTTGATGCTGATGAGATAAAGACAGTTGATAAAAAAGAGGTCATCTATGTAAGGAATACAGTTTTTCCCATTGTGCGGCTTTCAAATCTATTGGGCAATTCATCACAGGTTATAGACAGACCATATATAGTTATAATAGCAATGGCTGATAAGCAGGTTGGTGTAATGGTTGATGCGCTGCACGGACAGGAAGAAATTGTAATAAAATCAATGGGAGAATATCTGTCAAATATAAAAGGCATAGCAGGCGCAACAATAACAGGAAGCGGACAGGTTGTTTTGATATTGGATATTACAGCCATTTTTTCTCAGACGGGGCGGGAAAAAGCCGCTCAATCGGCAGTTGTAGCTGCCCAATTTATTGGGCGTATCCCTGCTTAAAGATTGCAGGGACAAGTTTAAAAGCGCCGCTCAATCGGCAAACTACTGTTGCAAGCGGGGTATTTAGCGCATGCAGAATAAAAAAATAAGAGTTCTTATTGTGGACGATTCAGCCTTTATGCGTAAGGCTATAAAAGGGCTGCTGGAGAGCGAGCCTGAAATAGAGGTTGTCGGCGCAGCAAGGGACGGCATGGAGGGGGTTGAGCAGGTCATGGCGCTCTCACCTGATGTTGTAACCCTTGATATAGAAATGCCGCGTATGAATGGGCTGGAGGCATTAAAGGTAATAATGGAGAAAAAACCTACTCCTGTGCTTATGCTTTCTTCTTTGACTGCAGAGGGGGCTCAGGCAACATTTGATGCGCTTGAATTTGGCGCCCTTGATTACATACCAAAAAATCTTGGAGAACTTTCTGTGAATATTGTGAAAATCAAGGATGAACTTATATCCAAAATCAAGACAGTATCCAGAAAGAAACTAGCTGTAAGCGGTAGGGCGGGCTGTGCCCGCCATTTATCGGTGGGCATAGCCCGCCCTGTATATCTTAAAGATAGATTTGTGAGTCAGAAGATAGCAGTTGTTGCCATCGGAGCGTCCACAGGCGGTCCAATGGCTGTGCAGGATGTATTGACCATGCTTCCCCATGATTTTCCGGCAGGGATACTTATAGTCCAGCATATGCCTGTGAATTTTACAGGTCCGTATGCTGAAAGGTTGAACAGCATCTGTAATATAGAGGTGAAAGAGGCATCTAACGGCGATACTATTAAAGCAGGAAGGGCAATTGTTGCCCCCGGGGGGGTGCAGACGAGACTTAAGAGGAAAAACGCAATTGAGGTGGTTTTGAGCATGGACAATAATTCCGGAGATTCAATATATAAACCATCAGTAGATATTTCATTCTTATCAGTGGCTGAATGTTTCCCCGGAAGGGCTCTTGGTGTAATCATGACAGGCATGGGGAGCGACGGCAGGGAAGGCATAAGGGCGATAAAGAAAACAGGGGGAAAGAGTATTGCTCAGGATGAGGCGAGTTGTGTTGTATACGGCATGCCAAAGGCAGTTGTTGATGAAGGGCTTGCGGATAAGGTTGTTGCCCTTGATGAAATGGCAGGCGCAATAGTGAATATGGTTTAAATAAAGTTATAAGTTGTAAGTTATAAGTTGTAAGTTGTAAGTTATAAGTTGTAAGTAAAATCTTAAATCTTGAATCTTAAAGCTTAAATTATGGATATCCTTACTATAATAGGTCTTTTTCTTGGTGTAATTGCCGTAGTAGGGGGACAACTCCTTGAAGGCGGGCGTCTTTCTTCAATAATCCAAATAACTGCTGCTGTAATAGTATTCGGCGGCACTATCGGCGCAACCTTTGTAAATTATCCATGGTCAACAGTTAAATTAGCCCTTAATCTGGTAAAAAAGGCAGTATTCAATAACAAAGATGATTCCCGCGAGATAATTGACCAGATAATCCGTTTTGCGTGGCTTGTCAGAAGAGAAGGACTGTTGTCGCTTGAGGCTAAAGTAAAAAACATATATGACCCATTTTTTAAAAAAGGGATCCAACTTATGATTGATGGAAGGGGCGCTGATGAAATAAGGGAGATAATGAGCATAGAAATCAATCAGGGCGAAGATAGAAAGTTTATGGCAGCAAGGGTATTTGAATCCGCAGGAGGTTATGCCCCTACAATAGGCATCCTTGGCGCGGTTCTTGGTCTGATTCATGTTATGGAAAACCTTGCAGACCCCTCCAAACTGGGTCAAGGGATTGCTGTTGCGTTTGTTGCAACTGTTTATGGTGTTGGTTCTGCAAACCTCTTCTGGCTGCCTTTGGCAGGAAAATTAAAGGTGAGGATAAAGGAAGATAGTTCTATGATGGAGTTAATGCTTGAAGGGGCGGCATCTCTGGCGTCAGGTGAAAATCCGCTGATTATGAAGGAGAGGCTGGAAGGGTTTCTGTCAGGAGCAGATAGAACAGCAGTTGTCAGGAAAAGGGATGTTATTTAATGCGTTCACTATAACAGGGTGACTATATGATTAAAAGAAGGAAACAGGAAGAGCATGAGAATACAGACAGATGGATGGTATCCTATGCTGATTTCATAACCCTCCTCTTTGCCTTTTTCATAGCAATGTATGCCCTGTCAACTATAAATGAGGGGAAATACAAGGTTGTTAGCGAATCTATAGCCATTGCATTTGACCCGTCTAAAAGCAGGACAAAAGATATTGCGGCAATTCCTGAACTTAATGAATATACAGCAAAAGACATTGTGACCGAGATGTTTAAGAGGACATTTTCATCAGATTACAAGAAAATACAATCTGCCGTTTCCGAACTGGAAAGAGACAATAAGGTGTTTCTAAGCATGGAGAGGAGAGGCATTGTAATAAGTCTTTCAGAAAAGGTAATCTTTGAATCCGGCAGGGCTGATATTCTGCAAGAGGCAAAAAGTGTCATAGACGAGATTGCTATGTTGTTGAAAGAAATGCCCAATTACATAAGGATAGAGGGGCACACAGATAATATCCCGATAAGCACGTCACAGTTTCCGTCTAACTGGGAGCTTTCCTCATCAAGGGCATTAAACATATTAAGATACATGGTTGACCTGCATAGACTTAATCCGGGAAAGCTCTCTGCCATAGGATACGGCGAGTTCAGGCCTGTTGCTTCCAATGATACTTCTGAAGGGAGGCTCAAAAACAGGAGGGTGGATATTGTCATACTCAATAAAGAAGGGACAGTGCAGGAGCCGTGGTGAAGCAGATATGTATGTTCCGGAGGTTGACAAAACATTATGAATATCTTTAAAAATATGAAAATTGGTTTGCGATTGGGTTTGGGGTTTGGCGCTGTTATGCTGATTTTTGCGGCGGTTATAATTATAACCATTTTGTCCTTAAAAACAGCAACTAATAGCGCAAAGCATGTTGCCGGCGAGAGCCTGCCTTTTGCCCTGCTTGCTGATGAAATGGCTTTTAATGTAGTGCAGGTTCAGCAGTTTTTGACGGATGTGTCAGCGACACATGATACAGAGGTATATAAGGAAGCAGAAGATGCAGCCAAGGGTTTTATGCAAGGCATAACAAAGTTTAAGGACATGTTTAAAAGAAAAAACGATGCCAAGTCGCTGAAAGAGATTGAAGATTTAGAGGCTGCATTTAATAAGTTTTATGAATCAGGAAAATATATGGCAAATGTCTATATAACACAAGGCATAGAGGCCGGCAACAAGATAATGGAAGAGCTTGACAAAACAGCCGAGACATTATCTAAAAAGACGGCAGAATTCAAAAGAATACAGGTTGATGAGGCTAATGTAAATGCGAATGGAATAGTGAGGGTGGTATACAAGGTTCAAATAATCCAGTTTGTTTTAGGAATCGTTGCAATGCTTTTAGGTGGATTGATTGCCTTCTTTATAACAATAAGCATAAAACGTCCGCTTTCACAAGGGATCCTCCTTGCTGAAGCAATTGCAGAAGGTGATTTAACCTGTAAGATAGATAAAGCAGTGTTAGACATAGGCGGTGAGGTCGGACATTTAATCAGGGGTTTAGGCAAGATGAGTGATAGTTTAAAGGATTCTTTAATGCAGATAGAAATGTTGGCAGCAAGACTTGCCTCTGTGTCAGAGGAGTTAAGCGCATCATCCGTTCAGATAGCAAAGGGCGCAGAATCTCAGACACAGAAGGCATCTCAGGTTGCGACAGCATCTACAGAGATGAGCGCCACAATAGTAGAAATCGCCAGGAGCACATCT
>JACRNJ010000062.1 GCA_016219285.1 Deltaproteobacteria bacterium | reverse complement strand
GAAAGGGCATCTTTTTACTCTTTGCCCATGCGTCTATTGTTATCTGCTCTTTTTCTGTCAATATAATGGTTTCTGCTACTCTACACATAAAACCATTATACATAGTATTTTACATAAGTAAAGTTATTTATGTAACACTACACTATTATAAAATAATAGGTATTTTATTGATGTTATTATGGTTTCTGTTTGTGAGATTATAAAACAGCAATAACCTTTAAATCGGCAGGGCTGCAATAAGGCAGGAGATACTATTATGGAGGTTTTATGCCATTCAGAATCCGCACAAAACTCATCATTGCATTTTTCGCAATAATCTTCCCGTTCATTGCTATTGTCGGGGCCATAGCGCTCTATAATACAAAAACCATTCACACCGCCTTATTAAAGGCAGATGCGACATCCGAAGAACTGCATACGGTTCTGAGCCTTCAGCTTGCCATAGACAAGTCCCTCATGCCGGGCAATGACTACATCATCACAGGCGACAAAAGATATATTGATGAATTTAATAATGCCTCAAAGGATGTAGAGGATTTAATAGACAAGGTGGAAAAGACCCATGAGGCAAAGGAGGAGAGGGAGATATTAAAAGCTATCAAACTCGCATGGCAGAATATAAAGGATACATCGCAAAAGATATTTACAATCCCTAATCCCATTGGCAACAGAGAGGTTGCAACCCTTATGGGGGAGATGGACTACAAATGGGCATATCCTGTTATAAAGATGCTTGATAAACACCATGAGATAGACAGAAAAGAGCATGCCGAGGCAGTAGAAGAATTGCAAGGTGGATGGAGGATGTCATGGGTAATAATGATTGGAGGCGCAGTTATCCTTATAACCTTCGGAGTCTTTTTTGTCTTGTTTTATTCAAGGATATTTACAAGACCCATAGAAACAATTCACAATGGCGCAGACGCAATTGCGCACGGCGATTTCAAGACAAGGCTTGATGTAAAGACAGGGGATGAGATAGAGCAACTTTCAAATGCCATGAACGAGATGGCGGCGCAGCTTGATAGTTTTTATTCCAACATGCAGGCAATGGTAGATGAAAGGACATCGGAGTTAAAGGAGAGCGAGGAGAGATCCAGAACCATCGTAGAAACCGCAAAAGACGCTGTTGTATGCATAAAACAAGGCGGGATTATTTATCTGTGGAACAAGAGCGCTGAGGAAATCTTTGGATACAAGGCTGATGAGGTGATGAACAGGAGTATGCATGATGTAATATGCCCTGAAAGATACAAAGAAAAGGCAGCAGAGGGGTTCAAGGTGTTTTCAAGGGCAGGCATAGGTCCTGTTGTAGGCAAGACAATAGAGATTGAGGGGCTGAAAAAGGATGGAACAGAATTTCCTGTTGAGTTATCCATTTCAGCTATGAATATAAGAGGCGAGTGGCATGCCGCAGGGATAATAAGGGACATTACAGCGCGCAAAGAGACAGAGAAGAAGATTGCAGAACAGGTGGATTTTCTGGAGAGGTTCCATAAGGCAAGCGTTCAAAGGGAGTTCAGGATAAAAGAGGTGAGGGACGAAAATGAGGTGTTGAAAAAAAAGGTTGAGGAGATGGGGAAGAATCGGAATAAATGACAGATTATATCTGGGTTAATAATGTTATAAGAAACACAAGTTTTTCTTTTGTTATGCCGGTTTTTTTAAGAATGCTGTGGAGTGTGCCTTTCTTTAACGGTTTATTGGAGTGAATAGGTATGGGAATTGTTATATTGCCTTCTTCTGATTTTTTCTGGTATATGCGATGGCTGCCTGTCTGTCTGACAAAGACAAATCCTTCTTTTTCTATGGCCTTGCAAAGTTCTTTCCCGCTGATTTGCGGCAGTTTACCCATTTACTACGAGTTCCAGTTCCTTAATTTGACGGTTTTTTGCAAAATGAGGGATGTTTTCAATTCCTACCACCTCAATATAACCAGAGGCAGCATCCTTGAGCATATCAATCGCTTCCTCAATTGTTTCTCCTTCTGTGGTTATGTCAAGTTCAGGGCAATAAACTACATAGCCGCCTTCTTCAGCAGGGATAAGTTCTGCGGTAATCTTTATCTTCTTCATAATAGTGCCTCCTCTGTTGACAGGATAGCATTTTGTTTATGATAGTCAAGTGGTTTTTATGCCAGACAAAGACCTTATAACCGAATTACAAGCCGAGATTGACAGACTCAAGTCCGAACTTGAGAAGGCAAGGGTTCGTGAAAAGGAAATTGAGGAGTCCCGTCGCGCAACACTTTTCATGATTGAGGACTTAAATATTTCTACTTCTCAAGTAGAGAGGGCAAAGAAGGAATTGGAACAGACATTTGACTCCATATCAGACCCCATCTTCGTCCATGACAGTGAGTTCAAGGTTATAAGGGCAAACAAGGCATATATGGATGCTGCCGTGATGAAATTCAAGGAGTTTATTGACAGGCCATATTATGAGATTTTTCCAAAGATGGAATGGCCTTTCAAGATGTGCCTGAAGGCACAGGAATTGCAGGAGGAGGAGGAGGAGGAGGAGGAGGAGGAGGAGTTTTCCTGTCCTATTACAAACAGGATATTTAAGATAAGATTTTATCCCATTAAGGATGTGAACGGAAGCTACCTCTATTCTATCCACATCCTTGAGGATATTACGGCGGCAAAGGGGGCAGAACAGCAGATTAAAGGTGAAATGGAAATAACAACCCACCTCCTGATGATTGCTGATGCAACGGCGAATACCACTGATGTAGATAAATTGATGAAGCAGGTCGTTCACTGCTGCCACGAGATAATGAGGTGCGATGTGTGCCTGTCATATCTATATGACGAGGATTCAAGGGTATTTCAGCCTTGCGAGACGTTCGGCCTTTCGCATGATTTGATCCCGGTTTTCAGGACAGAGCCGTTGGATGAGAAAATGGAGTTTGTTAAAGATGCGATGGAGGGAAAGGAGCCGGCGGTTATCTCCCATTCACCGTTTCTCCACGTCTCCGATTCTTTGGCAGGTGAATCGGAGAAACGGAGAATCGGGGAAGCGGAGAGAATGAGTGGGGGAGAATTATTTTCCTGGCTTACCGACGTCAACACCATCGCAGTAATTCCGCTTATAGGCAAGGAAAACTATCTTGGCATCATAGCCGGCATCTATAAAACTCCGAAACAATTCACAGACAGAGACAAAAAAGTTATGCAAGGCATATCCCACGAGGTCTCTACAGCCCTTGAGCAGGCAAGGCTTTATAAAGAGATGGTTAATAAATCAATGGAACTTTCCCATAAGGTAGAGACAATACAGGTGATGAATCAGATAGACAGGAGCATACTTTCAACATTGGGGGCAGATGAGATATTAGAAACCGTTGTAAGACTAATTTCAAAGGCAATATCCTGCGACAGGGTGACTGTCGGTCTTGTGGATAATGAGAAGCAAGGATTTATCTACAAGGCAGGTTTTGGTGTAACCTTTATTTCAAAAGGGCAGTTTGTGCCGTTTAAAGGTACATCTGCTGCAGAAGTAGTGGTAAAACAAGGGAGAATCGAGCACATATCTAATCTTACAGAGGTTAAGGGACTCTTGCCTCTGGAAGATAAATTCTTGAAAGACGGTTTCTTATCCCACATAAGGCTTCCATTGATTGTGAAAGGAGAGGTTGCGGCTGTATTAAGTGTTGGAAGTAAAAGACCGTCAGCATGGACGCCTGAAGACCTTTCAACATTGGAAAAGATTGCATCTCAGGTAGGCGTTGCGTTGGAAAACTCAAGGCTTATCTCTGACCTTGAAGGGCTTTTCATGGGAACGGTAAAATCGCTGTCTTCTGCCATAGACGCAAAATCAAAGTGGACAGCAGGCCATTCAGAACGGGTTACAAAATATGCTGTTGAAATAGCAAAAGGCATGGGATTTGATGAAAAGGCGCTGAAGGATATTGAGCTTGCCGGGCTTTTGCATGATGTAGGCAAAATCGGCACTTATGAGACAATCCTTGATAAGCCGGGAAAACTCACAGATGAAGAAGTGAAGCTGATTAGGCAGCATCCGGTAAAGGGCGCCGATATACTTGCCCACATAAAACAACTAAAGCATATTATCCCTGCCATAAAATACCACCATGAATTTTATGATGGCACGGGCTATCCCGAAGGTCTCAAGGGTGAGGAGATACCTTTGTTTGCCAGGATATTAACTGTTGCAGATACCGTGGATGCTATGGGCGTAGACAGGCCATACAGGAAAGGAAGGTCAATGGAGGCCATTACAGCAGAGCTTAAGAGATGCTCAGGCACGCAGTTTGACTCAAAGGTGGTGGAGGTATTTTTGGGAATGAAGAGGTAATGCGTCTTTGGGCTATCTTGCCGCCGTTGTTCCGGCAGTCCAGCCTGTAGAAAATGCCGCCTGAAGATTGTATCCGCCGGTCTTTGCATCCACATCTATAATCTCTCCGCAGATATACAGGCCTTTTACTATCTTTGATTCCATGGTCTTTGGGTCTATCTCCTTTATTGATATGCCGCCTGCTGTAACAATTGCCTCTTGCATGGGTCTTGACCTTGTTATAGTGAACCTTATATCTTTTAAAATAGTTACCAGCCCTGCCCGTTCTTCTGCTGTGAGCTGGTGCGCCTTTTTATCAGGGGATATGCCGGCAAGCCTTATGATAACAGGTATCATGCTTTGCGGTAAAAGATTTTTCAGCAGGTTATCAATATTTTTATTGCCGTGTTCTTTTATTTCACGCAAAAATCTGGCATCCAGTTTCTCCCTTGAGAGGGCAGGCTTAAGGTCAATGGAGATTTCAACCTTGCCACGCGCAAGACTGTCCACAACGGTCTTGCTCAAAGTAAGTATTATCGGCCCTGAAAGGCCAAAATGTGTAAACAGCATTTCACCAAAGGCCTCCGCAATCTTATCTCCGTCAAGATATACAGATGCAAGCACATGATTCAGAGCCAGGCCCTGAAGGTCATCTTTAACATAGGCCTCTTTAACCTCAAGAGGCACAAGCGCCGGTCTGATAGGGATAATCGTATGCCCCAAATTTTTTGCCATATCATACCCATCCCCGGTTGAGCCTGTTTCAGGATATGATGCGCCGCCTGTCGCAAGTATTACAGCATCTCCGTAAAAGACACCCTGATTAGTATCAACTGCAACAACCTTATTGTCCTGGGCAAGTATCCTCTTTACAGTCGCGCCGGTAATTATTTTTACACCCTCCTTATTTAGGTAAGTTATCATCGCTTTTACAACATCCTTTGCGCTTCCTGACAAAGGGAATATCCGCTGTCCCCTTTCCAGCATGGTTTTTACGCCAATGGACTCAAAGAAGTTGATGAGGTCGTGGCTAAAGAATTTTGCAAATACATTGATGAGAAACTTGCCGTTGGGGCCGAATGCCTCTATAAACCTGTCCATGTCTTCGCCGCTTGTTAAATTGCATCTTCCTTTGCCTGTGATGGAAATCTTTATGCCCGGGCTTTTCATCTTTTCAAGCAGTGTAACGTCTGCCCCAAGCTCCGCAGCCCTTCCGGCGGCCATGATGCCGGCAGCGCCCCCTCCTATTACAATCACCTTTTTAATCATTCCAACAGGATATTTTCTTTATAGCGCTATGTCAATCCCAAAAATAGACATTGATTTTTGGATAAACTGGTAGCTTGCCGATTCCCCTGATAGAAACATTCAGGGGCAGGCATCGGCGTTTTTTAAATACGCCCATAAATGGGCAGGCTACAAAAATTGGGATATACCTATTGCTGATTATGAAATCGGCTGGCTCCACTTGCTGCGAAGCAATTGCAAGTGGAAGATGTAAAATAGCGAGGTCTTCAATCGCTATTTTACGGTCAATGTTAAAACTTGCAGATATTTGATTTATAATTTATAATTGGAGCGAAATTAAAAAGGGGGCAATATGATAAGATGGTGTTTTATATTAGGAATTGTTGCAGCCTTTACACTACAGCATACTGTAAAGGCTGTGGCGCAAGAGCCGCAGCCAAACCTTATTAAGGAAGAGATGATTGCCATGAATGACGCATTTACCAATCTTATTCAGGCGCTCATCCTCAATAAGCCTGATATTATTGAAGGGCCGTTCCTCAAGGTAGAAGAGGCAAGGAAAAAGGTTGAAGAGGCAATAAAAAAAAGGGAAAAGATAATTCTTCCCAAAAACAATTCAAAATTTAAGGAATTTATGAAAATAGATGATGAATATCATGTCGAACTGGAAAAGATGCTTGCGGCTGCAAAAGGCAGGAATATGAAAATTGTAAAACTTCAAACTCATAAACTGCTCAATTTTTGCGTTTATTGCCATGCAAGATTTAGGTAGACAATTAAGATATGAATTTTGGTGGAGCTGAGGGGGATCGAACCCCTGACCTCAAGACTGCCAGCCTTGCGCTCTCCCAACTGAGCTACAGCCCCATTTGCATTTGTGTGTGCGTGTAAAAATAACACCCTGTCTTTTTTTTGTCAATCTATTTTACGGGAGGAACAAGGAATTGCTGAATGTCCAAAGCTTAAGCGATACTATGCAGGGAAGTTTGTGGGGTATGATAGCAGGCGCGGGTATTATGGTAAAGTTTGTGCTTATCACACTCCTCGCCTTTTCCATCCTGTCCTGGGCAATCATCATATATAAGTATAGGATTATCAGAAAGATGGAAAAGGAATCCGCCGAGTTTCTGGAATTTTTTTGGCATAAGAAGCAGTTTGCGCCGATATATGAAGCCTCCGCAAATTATAAACACGCGCCTCTGGCAAAGCTCTTTGCTGCCGGTTATAACGAGCTTCTGCAGGCGAGGGTGCAAAAAAAAGAGAATATCCAGTTCGGTGTTGGAGAAATGGACAGCATTAAAAGGGTGTTGAAAAAGATAATATCCAATGAAGCAAGCAGGATGGAGAAGGCTGTTTCGTTTCTTGCCACAACAGGAAATACTACGCCGTTTATAGGCCTCTTTGGAACAGTATGGGGCATAATGAACTCCTTCAGTGGCATAGGGATAAAAGGTTCGGCCAGCCTTGCAGTTGTGGCGCCCGGCATATCCGAGGCGCTTATTGCTACGGCCATGGGTCTTATTGCCGCTATCCCGGCAGTGGTTGCCTATAATCATTTTGTAACGCGGATTAACAGGATGACCATAGAGATGGAAAACTTTGCCGGTGATTTTTTAAATATCGTGGAAAGGGAGCTGGCGAGGGAGAGGAAATAAAATTACGATTTTAGATTTACGATTTTAGATTTTTAAAATAGTAATTCGTAAATCGCAATTCGTAAATTCAAATTATGGATTTTTCACGAACCAAACAACGCACCGTCCTGTCCCAGATAAATGTCACACCGCTTGTGGATGTGATGCTGGTGCTGCTGATTATATTTATGGTTACTGCGCCGATGCTTCAGGAGGGGCTGGATGTTAGCCTGCCCAAGGTAAAGGCATCTGGATTAAAGGCAGGTGAAGAGCCGTTGGTCATAACCATAAATAAAGGAGGAGCGCTTCTTATAAATAAGAATACGATATTGTTTTCCGATTTAAAAGAAAAGCTGGAAAAGATTTATCAAAACGAGAGGGAAAAGAGGGATAAAATAGTTCTTTTAAAGGCAGATAAAGATGTGTCTTACGGCCATGTTGTCAGTGTAATGGCAGAGATAAGGAAGGCAGGCGTGGGAAGGGTGGGTATGATGACGGAGCCTGTTCCGGGAGAGTAGGTGTCGGTCGGTTTTTATAATCAAGGGGATGAACAACCAGGTTTCGGCATAACAATAGCAGTTTCTCTATTTCTGCATATAATTATATTAGCCGTTGTTTTCCTATCCGCCAACAGCACCCCTTCAAAGATATTTACAGCCCAGGTCTATACTGTTGATTTACTGGCGCCGGAAAGGCCGGCAGAGATTCAGCCAAAGATTTCAGCCGTCGTGGAAAAACAGGCTGCGCCTTCTGTTGAGGTTAAATCAAAACCTGTTGAGGTTGAATCAAAAAATGTTGTCGCTTTAAAACCTGCCCCCGAAAGTTTTAATCGGGGAAAAGTAAAGGAACCGTCTCTTGCTGATGCATTAAAAAAGATAAAGGAGCGTGTAAAGAAAAGAGAGGCGGAAGAGAAGATAAACAAGGCAGTAGAGGGGTTGAAAAATAAGCAGATAGAGAAAAAGCTTAAGCAAGTCAGAGAAAAGGTTGTTCATAGGCAGGTTATTGTAAAGCCAGCCATGCAGAAGACAGAAAATGCAGCGTCAATACAGCAGGGAGGCGCAGTAAAACGAATTGAAGAATTAGAAGAAAAATATGGCGCCGGTTTATGGGAAGTGATTCAGCCTAAATGGAATTATACGGGTCATACAAAAAAGGGGGAGGTTGTTGTTATGTTTTTGCGCATAGATAAAAATGGTCATCTTGTTAAAAGCTATGTTGAACAATCTTCCGGCAATCTGCTGCTTGGTCAATCTGCTATAAGGGCAATAGAAAAGGCAGCGCCGTTATTTCCACCGCTTCCGCAGGAATTAGGCAAGGATTTTATTGAAATCGGCGTATGCTTTCCCGAGTGCGAAAAAAAGTGATAAAAGTTAGAAATCAGAAGCTAGAAGCAAGATGCAAGAAGCCAATTCCTATTTTCGATTTTAGATTTCCGAATTTAAAATCTAAAATCGTAAATCGTAAATCTCAAATTATTTTACTGCTTTTACTGCTTACCATATTTCTCAATACAGGCCACGCCAAGGTCTACATTGACATACACGCCCCGGCCGGAAAAAGGCTGCCCATTGCTATCCCTGATATAAAAAATCTTGGAGATGTGAATATACAGTCTGAGATTGGCGGCAGTCTGCGGGACATACTAGTCCGCGACCTTGAATTTTCCGGCCTGTTCAGCATCATAGATAAAAAGGCATACATAGAGGACCCAAACAAGAAAGAAGACAGCATAGATTTTAAAGACTGGCAGGTTATCGGCGCCGACGCCCTGATAAGGGGCGCCTTTACCGCAGCGGGAGATGACCTCACCGTAGAATTAAAACTCTTTGACACTTTTCAGGCAAAGATGCTCACAGGCAGGAAGTATGTTGGGAAGAAAGCAGATGTAAGAAGGATAGTCCATAAATTTGCAGATGAGGTAATGGAGAGTTTAACAGGCGAAAAGGGGATATTTGACACAAGGCTTTTGTTTGTTTCAAACATCTCTGGCAGCAAGGAAATATACATGGCTGATTACGACGGCTATAATTTAAGGCAAGTTACAAAGAACAGGTCAATAAATCTTTCTCCACAATGGTCGCCTGACGGCAAAAGGGTTTTATATACATCTTACAAAGAGGGGCAGCCCTATTTATATCTGTTGGAACTTGCAACCGGCAAGGAAATAAAACTGTCAAATCACCAGGGCATAAATATAGGCGCAAGGTGGTCGCCTTCGGGTAAAGACATAGCCCTGACTTTAAGCAAAGATGGAAACCCTGAGCTTTATATATTGGAATTTGAAGGGATGAGGCTTAAAAGGCTTACCAATAACTGGGCAATAGATGTGTCGCCGAGCTGGTCGCCTGATGCAAAGAAACTTGTCTTTATATCTGATATAGGTGGAAATCCGCATATCTATATGATAAGCTCTGACGGAACCGGTTATGTCCGTCTTACCTATGACGGCAAATACAATGCTGCGCCTGCCTGGTCGCCGAAAGGTGATAAGATTGCATTTGCCAGATTAAATGGAGGCCATTTTGATATATGGACTATGAATGTTGACGGAACAGGTCAAATTCAGCTTACATCAAATGGCGGAGATAATGAATCGCCTGCATGGTCGCCTGACGGAAGGTATATAACCTTTTCATCCACAAGAGATGGCGCGGCCGGTATTTATATTATGCGTGATAACGGAGCGGACCAAAAGCGGATAACCATGGTGGGTGGAGAAAAAGGGAGCTTAACCGCCCCTTCATGGTCGCCGTATTTAATGCAGTGAATAGCAAACAGTAAGTAGGGTGGGCTGTGCCCACCATAAATACCACATCTATAGAAAAGAGGTGGGCATAGCCCACCCTACAGAATAATGGAGGGAACATGAAAAAGAGTAATTTGCTAATATTTACGTTGGTAATAGCTGGCTTATTTTTTATGGCTACCGGATGTGCGAAGGTTATAAAAGAAGAAGAGATTAAAAAGTCAGCAGCGCCTTCCGCTCAAGCTCAGGAAGAAAAGGCTGTTGTTGGCAAGGCTGAAGAAGTAAAACAAGAAAAGGTTGCGGAGCAGCCTATAAAACAAGAGGCGGCTGCGGCAGTAAAGGAAGAGAAAATAGCAGAGCAGCCTGTAACGGAAGCGCCGGTGTCCGAGGCGGCCGCACAGGCGGGAAAAGAGGCATCGGCCGCAGCTGCTGCAGGCGATGAAATGACGGAGTTGACAAAAAAAGATGAAGCGCTATTCGCGGTGTATTTTGACTTTGACAGATTTACCATCATGGATGATATGAAACCTGTTCTGGATAAAAATGCGCAGTGGCTTAAGAAAAAGGATGGTGTTAAGATTCAGATTCAGGGCCATGCCGACGAAAGAGGGACAAATGAGTATAATATCGCACTTGGTGAGAGAAGGGCGCAGGGCATCAAAAAATACCTTGTAGACAGCGGGGTGAATGAGGCAAGATTATTCACCATAAGTTACGGAGAGGAAAAGCCGGCAGACCCAGGTCATACTGAAGAGGCATGGGCAAAGAACAGAAGGGGAGAGTTTGTCATCATCAAGTAGAGTGTGAAATGCTATTGGGAACAAGGGTGCGTTATGAAAAAAACCAGTGATTATAACACGATGAAACGGAGAAACGGAGAAACGGAGAAACGGAGAACTATAATCCCCGCTTCCCCGCTTCCCCGCTTCCCCGCTTCGTTCACCTTTATTTTACTGTTCACTGCCTTTACCGGCTGTATTGCCATTACATCTGAAGAAGACCCCATACAGAAGGATATAAATAGTTTGAGGCAAGATATGGCTGTGCAGCAGCAAAAACTTGCCTCTCTTGAGGAGGCAGTGAAAAAAGAGACCGCCGGCAGGGAACAAGAAGGCAGAAGTCAGAAATCAGAAGTCGGCAGGATAGATGAATATGTTCAAAAGGGGAAGGCGGACGTCAATGCATCCCTTGACAAGATTAAAGAAGATATGGCCTTTTTAAGCGGGAGATTTGAGGAGGCAGAGGCAGAGGTAAAGAAGATAAAGAACCATATGGGGTTGCTGCAGACGAAGACTGCTGATTCCAAGGAAACAAAAGAAATGAGCAGCAAACTGGTTTCTGTGCAGGATCGTTTTGCGGTTCTGGAAAAAAGAGTTGCGGTTATGGACGAAAGGTTTGCCGCAATGGAGCAGGCTGTTGAGAAATTAAATCAGGGGCAGGCAAAGATGTCTTTTGAGGCCGAGGAAGCCAAAAAGTACGCCGATAAAAAGGAAGCAAAACCGCCAAAACCTGATGAGTTGTATAATGAGGCAATTAAACTTATAAAGGATAAAGACTACTCAAATGCTGTTGAAAAATTTACAGGGTTTATTTCTATTTTTCCTGACCATGAACTTGCCTCTAATGCCCAATACTGGATAGGCGAAATATATTATGCGCAAAAAGATTATGAACGGGCTGTGCTGGAGTTTAATGATGTTGTCCAAAAATATCCAAAAAGCAAAAAAGTTCCTGCTGCGCTGCTGAAACAGGGAATGGCCTTTTCTGAGCTTGGAAATAAGAAAGAGGCAAGGCTTGTTTTGGAAAAGGTTATGGATAAATATCCCAAGACAGAAGAGGCTGGAAGGGCGCAGAAGACGCTGAAGGGGATGAAATAAAAACAGGCTAACCCATTGCCTGTTGCCCTTGCCTGTATTTAAGGAAATAATATGGCAGAAAGAACGCTTTTACTTGTTGACGATTCAATGCTTATCAGGCAGTTGGTAAGAAAAACTGTATCAGAGGCCGGTATATTTTCAAATATTCTTGAGGCTGAGGATGGAGAGAAGGCTTTGGGGATTTTTTTAAAAAATAAGATTGATTTTATCATTACAGATGTAATGCTGCCGAAGGTTAATGGCTACGAGCTTATAGCTGCGGTAAAAGAAAGCGCGGCAGGGAAGGACATTCCTATAATCGTAATCAGCGCAAGCAGGAAAGAGGTTATTGACAAGATAAGAGGGCTTAATATGGGGGCAAGCGATTATGTAATAAAACCATTTGACAGCAAAGAGCTCCTGGCAAGGATAACTGTATTTATCAGACTGCAGGATTTGCAAAATGAGTTGAGGGAGAAAAATGCCTTGCTGGAGAAAATGTCTATGACAGATGAACTGACAGGTCTTTATAACAGAAGATACTTCTACGACCATATAAATATGCAGATTGCGCTGGCAAACCGTCATTCCTATACTATTGGCTGCCTTCTGATAGATATAGACTACTTTAAAAATATAAATGATACCTGCGGCCATGATGTTGGAGATAAAGTGCTGAAAGGGGCGGCCAACGTAATGAATGGGAAAATGAGGGGCGGCGATGTTCTGGCAAGGTTTGGCGGCGAAGAATTTATTGTATGCCTGATAAAAACCTCCCAGGACGGAGCGGTAAACGCCGCAGAAAGGATGAGAAAGGCTGTAGGATATGCCAACCTTTCCAATGATGCCGGCAATCCTTTAAAGGTAACCATAAGCATAGGCGTTGCAATATATCCGCAGCAAGGATTGGGTAGCTCAGACGATATAATAAAGGCGGCTGATAATGCGCTTTATTGCGCCAAAAATGGGGGCAGGAACAGGACTGCGGTCTATTCTGGGTTAGCAGCTTGGCCTAAAAACAATTTGTGCAAAGACAAAAAGGAGTGTATATGAAGCCAGAAACCGGAATGATAAAGAAAGATTTAAGATTCAAGATTCAAGGTTTAAGATTCAGGTCATCCTTTGCAACTTGCAACTTGCAACTTATAACTTGTATCTTACTGTTCACTGTCTTCACCGGCTGCGGTATAAGCAAGGATATCTATCAAAAGACAGTGGAGGAGTCTGAAGCCAGAAAGACGAATCTGGAGCAGGCGCAGAAAGAAATTGCTCAGTTAAAACAAGAGAACCAGCAATTAAAAGCCAAAATGGATGAGTTGTCAGCAAAGGTTGGAGCCCTTTCTGTTGAGTTAGATGCTGTAAAAAAGGAGAAACAAGGGGCAGAGCAGGAGATTGTGGCATTAAAAGAGGAAAACCTCAAGCTAAATGGAAAGGTAGAAGAATTGTCAAAACAGATAGAAGACCTTATATCCGGAAAAAAGGCAGCCTCACAGTTGAAACAGAGACTTGATGCTCAGACAGAAGAGATAAATAACTTAAAAAGAGAGAAAGAGGGTCTTGCTGCCAGAACCGAATATCTGAATAGAGAGGTGGAAAGGTTAAAACTTAAGGCAGGTGAATTGAGTACTGCAAAAGAAGAGGAACTGGCCAGGGTAAAGGAGACCTATGAAAGTCTGATGAAGGAGATGAAGCAGGAGATTGATAAAGGAGAGATAAAGATTACACAGGCCCTCGACAGGCTTTCTGTAAATATGGTTGAGAAGATATTATTTGATTCAGGCAAGGCAGAGATAAAACCAGAAGGGTTGAAGATACTTAACAGGGTGGGAACAATATTAAAAGGCATAACCGACAAGCAGATAAAAATAGAAGGGCACACGGACAATGTACATATAGGCGCAAAACTACAGAAAAGATACCCAACAAACTGGGAACTCTCTACCGCAAGGGCAACTAATGTTGTGCGGTATCTTCAGGATAAAGTCGGTATTGATGCGAGATTATTGTCTGCCGCCGGATATTCAGAGTATAAGCCTATTGCCGGCAATGATACTGCAGAGGGGAGGGCGCAGAACAGGAGAATGGAGATAGTGCTTCTGCCTCTGGATTTAAGCAGTGTGGTGGAAGAGTTGAAAAAGAAGTAGTAAAACAAGAGGGAGAAATTATAGCGAATGGCATAAATAAGTTGGCACATGATTAAGAAATCCTAAATCCTAATGTCTAATCCCCGATTAAAACCTTCGGGGACAGGTCTGTCGGGGGTTAGAAATTAGAAATTCATTTTAATGAATCCATCCGTAGTTATTACAAAATGCAGCGATTATATTAACGAGGAGGTCTATCAGACAATTAAAAAGTCTGTAGACCTCCTCGGCGGTATTGGGGCATTTGTAAAAAAGGGCGAGCGCATCCTTTTAAAACCGAACCTTCTTTCTGCAAAACCTCCTGAAGCGGCAGTAACAACCCATCCTGCGGTAGTAAGGGCAGTCGTACGGCTTGTCCAAGAGGCTGGGGCTATTCCTATTGTAGGCGATAGCCCCGGCATTGGCAGCGCTGAAAAGGTGGCTCAGAAATGCGGGATTGCGGCAGTTGCAAAAGAGTTTGATGCGGATGTGATAAGCCTTGCCACATCTGTAAGTGTGGAAAACCCTCTTGGAAAAACCTTTAAAAGGCTTGAGATAGCCAAAGAGGCGCTTGATGCAGACGGCATAATAAACCTTCCAAAGCTTAAGACCCACACCCAGATGTTTTTGACCCTTGGGGTGAAGAATATGTTTGGTTGTGTTGTGGGCGCA
The DNA here is from genome assembly GCA_016219285.1 of Deltaproteobacteria bacterium. Classification (GTDB taxonomy): domain Bacteria; phylum Desulfobacterota; class GWC2-55-46; order UBA9637; family UBA9637; genus JACRNJ01. Next base: position 11,966 of record JACRNJ010000062.1, on the reverse strand, counting down.
AGAAAACCGCAGTGGCACATGGCAACAGGGGTTGACAGCGATGCCTTTGCAAGGATGCTCATTGACACCTATCTGTTTCTTAAGCCAAGATTGACAATAGTTGACGGCATTGTCGGTATGCAGGGCAACGGGCCTGGAAGCGGAGGCGAGCCGAGGAATCTCGGGCTTGTATTTGCATCTGCCGACTGCATAGCGCTTGACAGGATTATTACAGAGGTTCTTGGGGCTAAAGCGAATGACCTTTTTACGACAAAGGTTGCAGAAGAGGATGATACCGGGGTAACAGACATAGACGAGATAAATATACTTGGACAGGAAATTGATGATGTTAGAGTCTCCGATTTCAAGTTTCCTCCGATGGTTGGAATAGAATTTAAACTTCCTTTTTCTCTGCACAACTATCTGAGGAAGCCGCTGACAGCAAGGCCGCTTATAAATAATGATAAATGCACACTATGCAGTATGTGCGTTGACATATGCCCTCCCGGTATTATGAAAAGGGCAAAAGCAATAAATATTGACTATGATAATTGTATAAGATGCTTCTGCTGTCTGGAGATATGCCCAGAAGGGGCAATAACGGTGAAAGAGGGATGGCTGAAAGGGATTTTAGATTTACGATTTTAGATTTGAGATTTTTAAATCGTAATTCGTAAATCGTAATTCATAAAAGGGGGTATGTTTTGAAGGTATCATTATTAAATCTCAAGCTCCAGTATCAAGGCATAAGAGATGAGGTGTTAAAAGAGATTGAAAAGGTCTGTGATAATCAGTCGTTTATCCTCGGAGAAAATGTAAAGGCATTAGAGCAGGAGATAGCCCATTATTGCAATGCAAAATTTGCAATCGGCGTAGCCTCCGGAACAGACGCAATATTATTGCCGCTTATGGCTGCCGGCATTGGCGCCGGAGACAGGGTTGTTACAACGCCGTATACATTCTTCGCCACAGCAGGCTCAATTGCAAGGCTTAATGCAATTCCTGTTTTTGTAGACATAGAGCCGGACACCTACAATATTGACCATGAAAAATTGGAATATGTTATAAAAAAGCAATCTGCATCTCATAGGTCGCGCCTCAAGGCCATTATCCCGGTTCATCTTTACGGTCAGTGCGCCGACATGGAGCCTATTCTTAAAATAAGCAAGAAATATAAACTCACTGTAATTGAGGATGCGGCGCAAACCATTGGCGCAGAGTATAATGGAAAAATGGCCGGCTCTATGGGTGATTTCGGGAGTTTCTCATTCTATCCTTCAAAGAATCTCGGCGGATTTGGCGACGGCGGCATGGTAACTGCCAATAACGAGAGGCTGGCAGAGAAAATCAGGATTATGAGGGTGCATGGGAGCAAACCCAAATATTATCATAAGTTTGTAGGCATAAACAGCAGGCTTGATGAATTGCAGGCCGCCGTATTAAGAGTAAAATTAAAACATCTTCCAACATGGGAAAAGAATAGAATGGAGAGGGCAAAGAGATATGATAAACTCTTTCAGGATGCCGGCATTCCGGATATGGTTTCAGCGCCGACAGTAAGGCCATATAATCATCATGTGTTTAACCAATATATCATCAGGGTCAAAAGGCGCGACAGCTTGCGGGAGTATCTGGCAAAACAAGGCATAGGCACAGAGATATACTACCCTGTTCCATTACATCTGCAGCAGTGCTTTAAATATCTTGGCTATAAAAGAGGAGATTTTCCTGTGTCTGAAAAGGCAGCCAAGGAGACTCTGGCATTGCCGATATATCCTGAATTAACACCGGAAGAGCAGGAATATGTGGTGGATAAGATTGGGGGATTTTATAGGAAGTGTAATATCTGATAATTAGAGAGATGCCGCATGACCCTTGAGAATAAAAATATTCATGCGGTGATTATGGCAGGAGGTATTTGACACGAACCTACATCTATTTGAATCAACAACTAAGGATAGGTTGCAAAAGATAATAGAGTTGGTAGAGGGGCAATTAAAATGTGTCTATTCTGAGCCCAAAAGATAAGACCCAAAAATAGACATTGATTTTTGGGCAAGACAATCTTCTTGCAATCACAGACCTGCTTTGATATTTTTCTAACACAAACTTGCCATATTAAAGTAAGGAGGTCATTTTGAATATCTGTGTGATAGGAACAGGCTATGTTGGCCTTGTTGCCGGCACATGCTTTGCCGACAGCGGGAATGATGTGATTTGCGTGGATATAGACGCAAAGAAGATAGAAAAGCTCAATAAAGGAAAGATACCTATTTATGAGCCTGGTCTGGAAGAGCTTGTAAAGAGGAATACACAGGATGGAAGGCTTAAATTTACCACAGACCTTTCCTGCGCAATAAAAAAGTCTTTAATCTGTTTTATTGCAGTTGGCACGCCGCCAGGAGAGGACGGCTCAGCTGATTTAAAATATGTGTTAGAGGCAGCCAGCGCGATAGCAAGAGCGATGGATGGTTATAGGATCATAGTTAATAAAAGCACTGTCCCTGTAGGGACAGCTAATAAGGTAAGGGCGGCAGTAGAGGGTGAGCTTGCCAAGCTTGGTAAAAAGTATGAATTTGATGTGGTCTCAAATCCTGAATTTCTTAAGGAAGGCGCTGCCATTGATGACTTTAGGAAGCCTGACCGTGTGGTTATTGGGACCGACAGCGCACATGCTGCGGAGACAATGAAGGAGCTTTATTCGTCGTTTATGCGTAAGACAGACCGTCTGATTGTGATGGATGTCCGCAGTGCGGAGATGACTAAATACGCTGCCAATGCCATGCTTGCCACAAAGATATCATTTATGAATGAGATTGCAAATCTTTGCGAGTTGGTAGGCGCTGATATAAATAATGTCAGAAAAGGCATAGGGACGGATTCAAGAATCGGTTTTGAATTTCTCTTTCCAGGCGTTGGATATGGTGGCTCATGTTTTCCAAAGGATGTTCAGGCAATTGTGAGAATTGCCGATAAACATGGTTATGATATGAAGGTGCTCAAATCTGTGGAAGATGTAAATGACAGGCAAAAGGGTGTGATGGTGGATAAGATACTTAAGCATTTTTCATCAGATGCAGGAAGCAGGAAGCAGGAAGCAAGAAAGGGGATTCACGATGTAAGAAACCAGAAACAAAAAAAAGGCTTGTCTTTAACAGGGAAGGTCATAGGCATATGGGGGTTATCATTCAAGCCAAGAACCGATGATATGAGAGAAGCGCCATCAATAACAATTATAAACAGGCTCCTTGATGCAGGCGCAAAAATTAAGGCACATGACCCTGAGGCAATGGATGAGGCAAGAAAGCTCTTTGGCAGCAGGATTGAGTATATGCAAGACAGCTACGAGGTTCTTAAGGACGCCAATGCGCTTGTTATTATTACTGAATGGAATGAATTCAGGAGGCCTAATTTTGAGAAGATGAAAAATTTGATGAAAAACCATGTGATATTCGACGGCAGAAATATTTACGATCCTGTTGAGATGAGGAATATAGGTTTTACATATTATGGAATAGGGAGAAGTTAAATTTGCGAATTACGATTTACGAATTACGATTTAAAATCTAAAATTGTAAATCATAGGAGATACAATGCGCATACTGGTAACAGGCGGCGCGGGTTTTATAGGTTCGTATCTTTGTGAAAGACTTTTGAGCCAAAGGTATGATGTTTTATGTCTTGATAATTTTTTTACAGGCTCAAAGGATAATATTATCCATCTGATGGATAATCACAGATTTGAACTCATAAGACACGATATTATAGAGCCGGTTCTGTTGGAGGTTGACCAAATTTATAACCTTGCATGTCCTGCCTCGCCTATCCATTATCAATACAATCCTGTAAAGACAACAAAGACCAGTATTATGGGAACAATCAATATGCTTGGTCTTGCAAAGAGGGTGCGGGCAAGGATTTTACAGGCATCTACATCAGAGGTTTATGGGGACCCGAAGGTGAACCCACAAAAGGAGGATTACTGGGGAAATGTGAACTGTATAGGAATGAGAAGCTGCTATGATGAAGGGAAACGTGTTGCTGAAACCCTTATGATGGATTATCACAGGCAGAATAAGGTAGATATAAGGATAGTCAGGATATTCAATACATACGGACCGAGGATGGCGCTGAATGACGGCAGGGTTGTAAGCAATTTTATAGTTCAGGCGTTGAAGGGCGAGGATATTACTATTTATGGCGACGGCAGGCAGACCCGTTCTTTTTGCCATGTCTCGGATTTAGTTGAAGGTATGATAAGGATGATGAATAAAGATAATTTTATTGGTCCTGTAAATCTCGGTAATCCTGATGAATATACAATACTTGAATTTGCAAAGAAGATAAAAGGGCTTACCGGTACAAAATCCAAGATTGTATTTAAATCCCTTCCGCAGGATGACCCGATGCAGAGGAGGCCGGATATAACCCTTGCAAAAGAGAGTCTTGGATGGAAGCCGAAGGTGAGCGTGGATAAAGGGCTTGTTGAGACAATTGAGTATTTTAAAAAGAAAATCTTAAATTTAAAAACCTAATTTCTAATAAAATCTCCAATGACTAAATTTCTAATTTATGTTTTTTGATATTTGACATTTTATTGGAAATTAGGGTTTTGATATCGGGATTTGTTTTTCATCCGGGAGGTTATTATGCGTATCCTTGTAACAGGCGGCGCCGGTTTCATCGGTTCAAATATAGCGGATGCATATCTGCAGCAAGGCCACGATGTGTTTATCATTGATAATCTTTCCACCGGAAAGGCGGAGAATATCAGCCCCAAAGCCAAATTTTTCAAGGCTGACATATGTGACGAAGGTGTAAGCGCTATATTTGAGAAATGCAGATTTGATGTCGTAAACCATCATGCAGCGCAGATTGATGTCAGAAAATCAGTGGCAAATCCTCTATTTGACGCCAGGGTCAATATATTAGGTTCTCTCAACCTGTTGCAAAACTGTATTCAATACGGTGTAAGAAAGATTATATTCGCCTCGACAGGCGGAGCAATATACGGAGAGCAGGAAGAATTTCCAGCTACAGAATCCCATCCTACTCATCCTCTAAGCCCATACGGCGCAGCTAAACTATCTGTTGAGCATTATATTTTTTTCTATGGTCATGTATACGGCTTGAATTCTACTACCTTGAGGTATGCTAATGTCTACGGGCCAAGGCAAGACCCGCATGGTGAGGCAGGGGTTGTGGCGATTTTCGCTCAGAAACTCCTTAGGGGTGAACAGCCTGTGATAAACGGTGATGGAATGCAAACAAGAGATTTTGTATATGTGGGAGATGTGGCCAAGGCCAATGTGCTGGCCTTATCGCAACTCTCAACCCTCAACCCTCAACTCCCAACTATTTTTAATATAGGCACCGGCAAAGAGACTACTATAAAACAACTATTTAAAGGGCTTGTTAATAGTACTGGCGCTGGATTTAAGGAAAAATATGGGCCTCATAAAAGCGGAGAGCAAAAAAGAAGCGTGATTAATTTTACAAAGGCAAACAAAATACTGGGTTGGTCGCCGCAAGTTTCTCTGGAGGACGGCATCAGAAAGACAGTGGATTATTTCAGAGGCAAAGCCGCTATTTAATATCATTTGGGCTTTGAACCCTGCCTCTCCTATGCTGCCTATAGAGTTAAACTTTTAGCCTCTTCTTCAAAGAACTGCCCCACATCAAATCCCTTTGTCAATGGATCAATTGAAGCTACAATGGCATGTGTGCCGCTGCCTTTAGACAAATCTATCTCATAAGGCTTATCAATTTGCTTCCCATCTTCTCCAAATACTATTTTAACCGTAGGGGCGAGATTGTTGGCAGGGTTTACCTTTGTAACTATGCCGATGTTGTTGGTAGAGAGACGGACAACCGTTCCTATTGGGTAGAAGCCAAGCATGCTTACAAATGCCTTTAACATATTTGGGTCAAAGTGTTTGCCTGAAAGGTTGTTCATCACCTTTACTGCCTCCACAGGATGGGACGGTCTCTGATAAACACGGAGTGTTGTCAGGGCATCATACGCATCAGCAATGGTTACTATCATGCCGAGCGGGTGCAGTGTTGATTCAGTATGCGGATAGCCTAAATGGTCGTATCTCATGTGATGCTCATATACAATGCGGCCGACAAGTCTTGTCAGACCGTCCATCTTTTCTGTAATCTTTGAGCCAAGCACAGGGTGCTGCTTGACCGTTTCCCATTCTTCGCCTGAGAGCCGGGCCGGTTTTCGGATAATATCTTCTGCAATCCCGGTTTTACCAACATCATGCAGCAGGCCGCCAGTACCAACAATATGCATATCAGCCTTTTGATAGTTCATGTTCTTGGCAAGGGCAATTGAAAGGATGCTCACATTGACAGAGTGGTTAAACAGATAATTGTCGTAGTTTTTTATCATGCTCAGTCCCACCATGGCGTCTCTATTGGTCAGCACCAATCCTGTCATCTCATCCGTTAACCGTATTATCTCTTTGCTCTGTGGTATCTTGCCCATCCGTATTTCATTCATGATCTCTTTAATCGCGCTTACTGCATCATTATAAGTATCCAGTATGCTGCGCTTTTGAATAGACTTAATGCTAATGTGCAGAATGTTTTTGGATGCCATCATATCCTGAAGCTCTTTGCCTTTTAAGGCATTTTCTTCTGACAAGACATCTATAAAACTAAAGAACTCTTTCTGTGCGAGGCCTTTTTCAAAGATTATCCCCTCAATCTCCCGCTGGTTTATCTGATGAATAAGTTCTCCGAGTTTTTTTTCGGCATCCATAAGAGGTGTTTCCTCAAACACCAGAACATTCTTTGCCATGCCTACAAATATCCTGTTGTTTGTTTTAAGGAGTTCCGACAAGGCTTGGTATGACTTGGTCATAGAAGCGGCAATTGCAGGATGTCCGACAGGGTAAAGTTTTTTGCCCTTTATCCCGCTGTTGATATTTTTGAGTATGGTATCTATGTTTTCAATCTCTATATCCGACATATTTTTGATTTTAGATTTACGATTTTAGATTTACGATTTAAAATCGTAATTCGTAATTCGTAAATTTTATTTTCCTTCCATAGCTTTTTTACAGGCAATTTGCACAATTCCTTTTGATTTCATTGAGACCTCTGCCAACGTTTCCATTGCATCCTTTCCACCAATTTTACCAAGCGCTATGGCAGCAACAGACCGAACCTCATCGTTTTGTTTTTTCCCCCAAAAAACCTGTTTTTTGAGCGCTTTTTTAAGAAAGGCTGCCGCATTGTCACCGCCGATCATACCAATTGACCTTACTGCCTCTTTTCTGATTTCTATATTTTCATCAGAAAAACCTCTTTTTAATGCCAAATATCCTAATGGTTCTACAGCATTTGCAGCCTTCAGAACGCCGAGTGATATGACGGCCTGCATCTTGATTGAAGCATTGTGTACATCAAGTTTTTGCAAAAGGAAAGCAGCGCTTTCATTGGATTGTATCTTGCCGATGGTCTTCAAAACCTCTTTTTTTACCCGGTCATCCCTATGACCAAATGCCTTTTTAACAGCATCCAAAGAGTGCGGCGAGCCTATCTCTCCCAGAAGCGATACCATCTGTCTTGCCACAAACCACCTTTTGTCATCAAGTTGTTTTTCTGCCTCTATCCTTGCCATCTCGCCAAATATGGCGAGGGTATTGAATATCTGACGTCTGGTGTGAGCCTCCTCTGTATTAATAAGTTTGGCGAGCAGCTGTTTCATCGCCTCCTCGCCTAACAAGCGCAGCATCTCCTGAATCTCTTGACGCCACTCCTCGTGGTGGTTGCAAAGCCTTGTTATAAGATAATCTATCATATAATTATGGAGTAATTCCCTTATTCTGTCAGATGCAATAGCCTTTTGTTCTGGATGACGCTTATTTTCCGGACTGGAATGGGCAGCAAATACGACAAGTACAGGGAAAAGTCCTTCCCAATTACTTTCTTCATGCATTGGTTTTGCCTTGTCAGCTATTTTTTGCGCAAGGGCATTATAACTAATAGTGTCTTCTTCCTTTTCCAACTTATCCAACAAAATCTCAAGCGTTTCTTTGTTTTCTTCAATAGCCTTAAGCTGTTCCTCTACGCTATGGGTAACCTCGTCTTCCTTTTTCCCTTCTTCTTCCTCCGCTACCACTGCTTCTGCCATTTCCTCTTCTTCCACTATCTCCGTCTTTTTCTTAGCCTCCTCAAGTTCAATCACCTTTTTTCGTATGTCGTCATATCTCATTTCATTTAGCTGGATACCCTTAATTTCCTTAACTACCAGCATTTTCTCAAGGCCGCCTCCCTTTTTAAAGCTATCAGCATCCATGCTCAGAATTAAAGTCAAGTCTTCCCATTCCTTAAGTGTTGCATCCTCTGTAAATGTAATCTCTCGCACCCTTTTGAGAAATAGTTCTTTTGCCAATCCCTGCACAGGTTTGTGGTTCCGGCCTATGGGAGTCCTTCCTTCCAGAAAGCCGGCGCTCTCTATGGCTACTTTGATATTGCCATTCTCTTTTATGAACTCTTGTAAAAGGTTAAAGGTCTTTTCCACAACTGCTTCACGGTTGGGATGCCCTTCCGGATAGAAGGCAATAGCCTTGACACTCTTGGCAAATTCTATTAGGATGATTTCAGTTGTTAAATTGTCAGGCATAAGTTCTGATAAATTCAACAGTTAATTCTTTTTTACATAATAACAGAAAGAGACAAGTTGTCAATTTTAAAACCTTAAATAGCAAACAAGAAAATGGAATAATGAAGTCTTTTTATTTTCTGATTTTCGCATTTTTTGCCTTATGGCTAAAACCAGAATCATATATACCTGCCAATCCTGCGGCTATCAATTGCCAAAGTGGCTGGGCAAATGTCCTGACTGCAATCAGTGGAATTCCTTTGTTGAGGAAAAGGCATTTGAGGAGAGGAAGGGACTTCAGGTTTTTGAAGGAGGTTCTTCGCCTCAGCCCATCACAACCCTTGAGGTAAAAGAGGAGGACAGGCTTAAGACAGGCATCGGGGAGTTGGACAGGGTCTTGGGCGGCGGGATTGTTTTAGGTTCTGCAATACTTATAGGCGGAGATCCTGGTATAGGTAAGTCAACATTACTGCTTCAGGCTATGGCGATGCTTGCTGGCAATGGAGAAAAGGTTTTATATGTTTCCGGCGAAGAGTCTCCAAGGCAGACAAAGATAAGGGGTGAAAGACTTGGCGCAACATCAGAAAACCTCTTCATATATGCAGAGAATACCCTGGAGAGGATACTGGATAGCGTAAAGAGACTCAAGCCGGGGATTCTTATCATAGACTCCATCCAAACCATTTATACACAGGCACTTGAATCATCGCCTGGCAGTGTAAGCCAGGTTCGGGAGACATCATCACAGTTGATATTTAATGCAAAGGGCATGGATATGCCAATCTTTCTGGTAGGGCATGTTACTAAGGATGGTTCTATCGCGGGACCCAGGGTGCTTGAACATATGGTAGATACTGTTCTTTATTTTGAGGGCGAAAGGGGACACCAGTTCAGAATTCTCAGGGCTGTAAAAAACCGCTACGGTTCTGTCATGGAAATAGGGGTATTTGAGATGCATGATAAGGGGCTTGAAGAGGTTACTAATCCATCCGCCCTGTTTCTTGCAGAAAGGCCTGAAAATGCCTCAGGTTCTGTTGTGGTATCAAGCCTTGAAGGCACAAGACCGATTTTGGTGGAGATTCAGTCCTTGGTCTGCCCCACCATATTCGGTATTCCCAAAAGGACGGTAGTTGGAATAGACTACAACAGGGTCGCTCTGCTTACCGCAGTGCTGGAAAAGAAAGGCGGGCTTAACATTCAAAACCACGACATATTCCTCAAGGTGACAGGCGGCGTACGATTGGAAGAGCCTGCCATAGATTTGGGAATCATCGCATCCCTTGCATCCAATTTTCTTGACAAAGCGATACCGCAGAAGACTGTGGTGTTCGGAGAAGTGGGACTGGCAGGCGAAGTGAGAGGTATAAGCCAGGCAGAGCCACGCATAAACGAGGCCGAGAAATTGGGCTTTGATAAGTGCATTCTGCCAAAGGATAATCTATCGAAGATAAAAGGCAAGCTTGAGATGATTGGGGTAAAATCGGTTAAGGAGATGATGGATGTGTTGTTTTAAAGTAAAGTTGCGATATTCAAGATTCAAGATTCAAGATTTAAGATATCTGCATCTCGTATTTTATCTTTTTTTACTTATAACTTTCAACTTTCAACTTTTAACTGCTGCTGAAAATCGTCCCTTCCTCACAGACAAAGACCAGTTCAACTATGCCATGTTTCTTTATAAACAGGGGCATTATGCTGTTTCTGCCAGGGAGTTTAGCAGGGTAATAGATTATTTTCCTGGCAGCCAGGTTATTCCTCATGCCCAATACATGATTGGTGATGCGTATCTCAATGCATCCATGTATCAAGAGGCTGTTGGTCAATGGCAGCAGTTTATTAAGAACTTTCCCGATAATGAGTTTAAAACAGAAGCATCTTTAAAATTGGAAGTTGCTAAAGCGAAATTTAAACATGTCCCTGCAGGTTTTAAGCAGGGAGAGACAGAGTTTGTTGCTGCGCCGAAACTGCCGGTAATCAAGGCACAACCCAACCGCTTAACTTCTCAACCTCTCAACTTCTCATTACCTTTGCGTGCTGTCCAGGTTGCCTTTTTTGAAGGAAGAGATTATCAAGAGGTCGGCAATGAACTGGACAGGTTGAAAACTGCCGGTGTAGATACTATTATCTTGAGGGTTTTCCATAATAAGGACGATAGGTTTTATCCATTTATAAAACCAAGGGAGGTGGTTGGTGTCTATTTTGAGACAAAAGAATCTCCGGTGGTTGATGATATGCTCGGTACTGTCCTTGATATGGCGCATCAAAAAGGGTTAAAGGTATTTGCATGGATGACAACCAGATATGCCGATTACGGACTGGAACATAGAAAAGACCTTGGCTGCAAGGCGTATGATTTTTATACAAAAAATATTATTTCATGCAAGGGGCTTGACCTTTTTAATGAAGAGGCTGTTTATCATCTGGAAAAACTCTTTAATGACCTTGCGGAATATCCTATTGATGGTGTGCTTTTCCAGGACGACCTTGTTTTAAAGCATAATGAAGGTTTTGGTTCTTACAGCGAAATGCTCTATAAAAATGATACTGGCAAAATAGTTATACCTGCTGAACTCTACAATGTATGGACCACAAAAACTCTGAACTCTGAACTCCGAACTTCGAATGTACAATATACCCATGATTTCTGGGGATGGGCGGCATGGAAAAACAAGAGGCTGCTTCAAGTTGCAAGCAGAGTTAGGGCAGTTGTAAAAAATAGAAATCCAAATGCGAAATTTGCAATAAACCTGATGTATGAAAGCATCTCCAATCCTACTTATGCAATGGCATGGCTTTCACAGAGCCTTGATGAGGCTGTAAAGCAGGGGTTTGATTATTATGCGGTAATGGCCTATCATCAGCAGATGCAGGATGAGTTGAAAAAAGAGCCTTATGAGATACAGAGCCTGATACAAAAGATGACCAGCGAGGCTGTCAGGCTGGTCGGTGAGCCGCAAAAGGTTCTGATGAAATTTCAGACAATTGACTGGAACACGTCGCAGCCACTGCTATATCAGGAAGTGATAGGGCTTTTAACAAAGATGAAAGAAATGGGTGATATAAGCCTTGCCGTTGTGCCTTATAGGAAGGATTTTCCGTTTGAAGATATGGGCGGCCAGAAGAAAGTTAAACAATTATTAAGATGAAAGGCAGAAAAAACAAGATTAAGGCTGATGCGGATAAAATTGTCAACATAGGGCTTTGTCTTAAATTTCCCCCAAAAGGCAAGGTAATGTCAATACCTATGTGTAAATTCATTCAGAGGGTTATTCTCCCAGTTGACATTCAAATAGTGAAAAACAGCAAAGACAATCCTTTCAACACTCTCCCTATTGGTAAACACCCCTATAGGCCGTGTCCTTCGTCT
>JACRNJ010000074.1 GCA_016219285.1 Deltaproteobacteria bacterium | reverse complement strand
TGAAAGAACTTATTAAGGTTATCAAACAATATATAGAGTCTCATAACCAGAACCCTAAAATATTCGCTTGGACTGCTTCCGTCCAATCTATTATGAGCAAAATAGCTATAAGTAAAGAAGCGTTGGTAACACCACAATAGGAAGGGCAAGGGTTTGCGCCGCAGCATACTTTTTAGGTATGTGAGGAGTAAACCAGCTGCCCTGACAAAGCAGATGGACGTTTTTCAACGTAAACTCTATATATCCAGGTTTGCAACCTCCAGGGCATGTCTTTCTATAAATTCTCTTCTTGGATCAACCGCATCGCCCATGAGCTTTGTAAATATATCGTCTGCCTCAACAGCATCCTCAACCTTTACCTGAAGGAGCGTTCTTTTCTCGGCATCCATTGTTGTTTCCCAGAGTTGTCCGGGGTTCATCTCTCCAAGCCCTTTGTATCTCTGGATATAGAGGCCTTTTTTGCCGAGCTCCAGCACATGGGTTATCAGTCCGTTAAATGTATTTATCTGTATCTCCACATCTTCGCCATTTAAGACAAACGGCGGCTCTCCGAGGTTTTTTAACTCTTTGCCAATCTGTCTCAGTTCCTGAAATTCCGGAGAATGTAAAATATCCCAGTCTATAACAGTCTCCATCTGCGCCCCATTCTTCTTTGATACAGATTTAATGGTTAGGCAGTCATGCTCCGTATCGCTGTCGGTTGAGAACTCTACCGGCATAATCTCATGGTGAAATGTCTTTATATAGGTCTTAACATCCTCTATCAGATTGTTTACAGCCGTTGCGTTCTTAAGCGTGTCTGCGCCAAAACCGTCTTCCATGGCAAATGCGGCAACTACCTCCCCTTCCTTTCTTCTTTTGTTGAACCGTTTCATTATGCCGTGAAGCCTTGCGGCATTTCTCAGCATCTTAAAAAGGGTTTGTCCTTTTATTTCCGTTTTTGAATCCTTTGATTTGATGACAAGACCCTCTACTGCCGCCTCAAGGATAAAGTCCTCCAACGCTGTTTCGCCTTTTATGTACCTTTCTACCTTGCCTCTTTTGACCTTAAACAAAGGCGGCTGGGCAATATAGAGATAACCGCCTTCAACCAACGGCGTCATCTGGCGGTAGAAAAATGTCAACAGTAAAGTCCTTATGTGCGAACCGTCCACGTCAGCATCGGTCATGATAATAATCTTATGATAGCGAAGTTTTGTCGGGTCAAAATCTTCCTTGCCTATGCCGCAGCCGAGGGCTGTTATCACGGTCCTTATCTCTTCATTGGAAAGCATCTTGTCAAACCGAGCCTTTTCCACATTCAGTATCTTTCCCCGAAGCGGCAGAATAGCCTGAAATCTCCTGTCCCTTCCCTGCTTTGCAGAGCCGCCTGCGGAATCTCCCTCAACGATAAATATTTCGCTCAGCGCCGGATTAGATTCCTGACAATCTGCAAGCTTGCCAGGAAGCGATGATGAATCAAGCGCCCCTTTTCTCCTTATAAGCTCTTTTGCCTTTTTTGCCGCCTCTCTTGCCCTGGCGCCTTCTGCCGCCTTTTCCACAATCTTCTTTGCAACCGAGGGGTTTTCCTCAAGAAACGATGCAAGCTTTTCATTAACAATGGTTTTTACATAACCTTCTGCTTCACTGTTGCCGAGCTTTGTCTTTGTCTGCCCTTCAAATTGCGGATTTGGCAGTTTGACGCTGATAACAGCTGTAAGCCCTTCCCTTACATCATCCCCCTGCAAGCCTTCTTTCAGGTCTTTGAGCAGATTTGTATTAGAGGCATAGCTGTTTATCGTCCTGGTAAGCGCTGATTTAAAACCAACCATATGCGTGCCGCCCTCGGTTGTATTTATATTGTTGGCATAGGCAAAGATATTTTCAGAATAGCCGTCATTCCACTGCATGCCTATCTCCATCTGGATGCCTTCTTTTTCTCCGGAAATATAGATAATCTTAGGATGGATTGGGGTCTTGCTCTTATTCAGATGCTCTATAAATTGGGTTATACCGCCTTTATACTGGAACTCATGTTTCTTATCCGTCCTCTCATCCTCTATGGTTATGAGGATACCGGCATTTAAGAACGAAAGCTCACGGAGTCTCTGTGAAAGGGTGTCAAAACTCAATTCTAAAGTTTCAAAGATTTTTTTATCAGGTTTAAAGGTAACACGGGTGCCTGTCTTCTGCGTCTTTCCAACAACCTTCAGAGATTCAACCGGCTTGCCGCCTTCATACCTTTGCTGAAAGACCTTGCCGTCCCTTTTTATCTCCACCTCAAGCCACTCTGAAAGAAAATTCACAACAGTAACGCCAACACCGTGCAGACCGCCGGAGACCCTGTATGCCTTATTCTCAAATTTTCCGCCTGCATGAAGCTCGGTAAGCACAACCTCAACTGCCGGTTTTTTCTTCTGAGCATGCATCTCCGTAGGTATGCCCCTGCCGTCATCTATAACCGTCACGCTCCCGTCCGTATGTATCTTCACATCTACATTTTTGCAGAAGCCTGCCAAAGCCTCGTCAATTGAGTTATCAACCACTTCATATACAAGGTGATGCAGCCCTGCAACGCCTGTTGAGCCTATATACATGGCAGGCCTCTTTCGGACAGCGTCAAGCCCGCCTAAAACCTTTATAGATTCCGCGCCGTATTCATCTTTATTTATTTCTTCCGTTGCCAATGTATCTCCTCCTAATTTAGCATGCAGTAAACACCGTCTAACTTCATGCAGCCAGCCTTTTTAGCTTCTTATAATACCATCTTGACCAGCCTAAAACCATAAAAAATTACACCTTGTTTAGTTTATTGTAATTTAAGACAAGCGATTGGTATAACCGTCCCAATATGGAGACGCATAAGAACATAGGTATTGATAAGCATTAATGCGTCTATTCCCTGCTGCACATCAAACCAGACATTTACAAAAAAATGCAAACCGGTGAATAAGGATATGAAGAATGACAGAAAAAATATGGGTGTTTTGAGGAAGATGGCGGAAGGTAATTATTGACAGCAGCCAATGGCACATTAAAACGATTGCAAATTTTTTGCGTCTTATATAAGCTATCTGAAACAAGGCAAAAAGTCTATATGTTCTTAGCCTGAAAATCTTGGTCTAAAAGCGGTGGATTGATTTGACTGTAAGACTATAATTTTGGAGGGTAAATATGAATTTTGCGCAAACATTTCAGCAGGCTGAGAAAAGAAGGGAAGCCTCTCAATTCAATGATGCGATAGAGTCATATCTCAAGGCAAAAAAGCTGTGCGGAGAGGATACGGAAGCACAACTGTCCTGTCTTCTTGCCCTTGGAGACTGCTATAGGATGGTGGGGGCATATGAAAAGGCAAAGAAAAGTTATGAATGCGCCTATAAAATTGCTGCTTCCGTTTCTGATACCGGCCTTGCTGCAGATTCGCTGGTCGGGTTTGGCCTTACCCTGCGGGCAATGGGGAAACACAGAGAGGCATTGAAGGTATTTGCCAAGAGTCTGCGAATCTATGAAATATCAAGAGACAAGGCAGGGCTTGCATTTAATTTATGGGCAATGGCAGGGGCCTATAGGATAAAGGGTGATTTGAAAAAGGCCATACAAACATTTAAACAGGCTATAAGCCGGTTTACAGCAATGAAAGATGAATCAGGCATTGGCTACTGCCTATGCGGTCTTGGGGGCGCTTCAAGGATATCAGGCAGGATAGATGATTCTTACAGATACTACTCAAAGGCGAATGAAATTTTAAGAAGACTGAGAGACACCTTCGGCATTGCTTATTCATACTGCGGTCTTGCAAATGCAACTAGGATGAAGGGAGATTTCAAAGGCTCGCTGAAATATTTTAAAAAGGCAACACAGTATTATAAAAAAATCGAAGACAAGGTAAGTTTTGCCTATACGCTCTGGGGTGAAGGAACTGCCTTAAAGATGATGGGTGATTTAAAAGGCGCTAAAAAGGACTTTGTCACAGCCCAGAGTCTATTTAATGATACAAAGGATGAAAGGGGGCTTTCATACTGCGAACTTTCATTAGGCGAACTGGAGTTTTTGCAAGGCAGGCGCATTACGGCAATGCCTCTTTTTAAAAAGGCGTTAAAAAGGGCAAAGGGTTGTGCTTTCGGAGTGGAGATTAAATATGCCAATAGGCTTATAAATGCTTTAAAGAGCGGGAAGGGATTTCCGTTTAACCTGCCGTAGCTATTATAGTCAGCGACACAAGTTTGTAGTCTGCCGATTTATCGGCGATTTTAAAATACGCCCATGGGCGCCCAACAGAAGGTTGGGTCGGGCAAACTACATCTGCTTATTTTTGTCGTCCACTATAAATGGGCGAAGGCAATAGAGAATATCTTAAGCCATAGAGCAAGTGATGGCTTATTCATAATTTCCCCCTATATGGTTTATTGAAATAACAACATCAGACTAACATAGAGGAGTGCATTTTTGAATTTTCCAGTGAATATATTTAAAAACTATACGAATGAAGGCAGGCTGATTTAAGTATACACTATTAAGCTCCAGCAGATGCTTTATGCTGACTGCTGGAAGCTAACAGCTTTTTTATGAACAACACCATTGGCATATATGTACATATTCCTTTTTGCAGAAACAAGTGCCCCTACTGCGATTTTAATTCTATTGCGGTTAATAGCGCCCCTGATGATATTTATATAGATGCAGCGCTTAAGGAATTGTCTGGACATATTAAAGAAAGGCCGTCTCTATTAAACAAAGCCCTTGATACCATCTATATCGGAGGCGGAACTCCTTCCCTAGTTGAACCTCATAATATTAAAAGGCTTATTGGCGGCATAAGGCAGGTCTTTTCTGGCGCTGCTCCAGATGAAATTACCATTGAAATAAATCCGGGAACTGCTACATGGGATAGGTTGGCTGTCTTTAAGGATGCCGGTATAAATAGATTGAGCATTGGCATTCAATCATTTAATGAGAAAATGCTCAAAACCCTTGGCAGAATTCACTCTGCAGAAGATTCAGTAAGGTGCTATGAATATGCAAGAAAGGCTGGTTTTAACAATATAGGAATAGACCTTATATTCGGCGCACCGGAACAATCTATAAAAGAATTAGAAGATGATATGGAAACAGCCGCTTGTTTAAGGCCGGAACACATCTCAACCTATAATCTCACCATAGAAAATGGAACCTCGTTTTTTACTCTCCAGAAATCTTGCGAGCTTGCCTTGCCGTCGGAAGAAGAACAAACTTTAATGTACGAAATTGCCATTCATATTTTAAAAGACAGAGGCTATAACCACTATGAGATATCCAACTTTTCACTCGCTGGTTTTGAATCACAACACAACAACAGATATTGGCTGGGCATGGATTATCTTGGACTTGGGGCAGGCGCACATTCATATATCTCATCCCCCGATAGATACATTCGGGGGCAGGCCCTTGATAGAGCCTCCAAAGGACAAACCACCGATTGGGGCACAAGATGGTGGAACGAAAAGAATCCTTATGCATATATGCAACTGATAAAAGATACAGACCATGCAATTGCAGGAAAGGAAACGTTAAAAAGACAAGAGGCCTTGGAAGAAGGGATATTCCTCGGTTTGAGAAGGTTAACAGGGATAGACACGAGTTGGTTTTCAACACGGTTTAATATATCTTTAAAAGATTTATGCGCATCCAAAATATCCGCACTTAAAGCGGCCGGACTGCTTTATGAAGATGCCAATAGTATAAGGCTAACCCATAAAGGGCTTCTTTTGTCAAATGAAGTTTTTGCTGAATTGATATAACACATCTTCAACCCCTCTTCAGATTCTATCGCAATTTTTCCCCAAGGCTAAAGAAGAAGGTTAAAACAAGATTCCATCGGTTTCTTGTCTTTCTGGATAGTTTCAGGTATCCTCTTGGCGGTAGAAGATAATAATCTCTAATGTCGGATTAAATTCCGCAAAGCGGAATTTGTACACAATAATAGTATTGACTCACAAGGCGCAGATTGTATAAACTGATACTATAAAAAAGAGGACTGCTATTGCTGGCGCAGTCCTTTCATATTTTGGAGGTTATAATTCATGGGTTTTACATGCGGCATAGTAGGACTTCCCAATGTGGGCAAGTCAACCATATTCAATGCTCTTACTTCTGCAGGGGCGCAGGCGGCGAATTATCCGTTCTGCACAATTGACCCGAATGTGGGCATAGTTTCGGTAAAGGATGAAAGGCAGTCTAAACTGGCGGAACTTATCAAACCGGAGAGGATTGTCCCTACTACAGTAGAATTTCTTGATATTGCCGGATTGGTAAAAGGCGCCAGCAAAGGCGAAGGGCTGGGAAATCAATTTCTTGGCCACATCAGAAGCGTGGACGCAATCGCCCATATTGTCAGGTGTTTTGAAGACCCGGATGTTGTGCATGTTGCAGGCCATGTTGACCCGCAGAGGGATATTGAGATAATAGACACAGAGTTAATCCTTGCTGATTTGGACAGCGTTGAGAAGCGCATGGAAAAAACCGCAAGGCTTGCAAAGGCAGGCGATAAGAATGCAGTAGCGGCGATGGATGTATGCGGCATATTCAAACAGACACTTGAAAACGGCAGGCCCATAAGGTCTTATTTATTAGAATCGGAGAATCGGGGAATCGGAGAACCGGAGAAAGAACTTTTAAGAGAACTGAATCTTCTTACGGCAAAGCCCGTGCTATTTGTAGCAAATGTAGATGAAAAAGATTTAAACTTGTCCCAGCAGTTATTAAGCAGAGAAGGGGAGTCTCCGCTTGTGGCCAGAGTCAGGGACATGGCGGAAAGGGAAAAGGCAAAGGTTGTTGTCATGTGCGGCAGGATTGAATCGGAGATAGCAGAATTGCCGGAAGGGGAAAGGCTGGAATTTTTAAAGGGCATTGGTTTAAAAGAGTCCGGCCTTGACAGGCTTGCGAGAGAAGGGTATGAATTGTTGAATTTGATTACATACTTTACCGCCGGCAAAAAAGAGGTAAGGGCATGGACAGTGGCGAGGGATACCAAGGCGCCTCAGGCCGCAGGCGTAATTCACTCTGATTTCGAAAAGGGTTTTATAAGGGCGGAGGTAATATCGTATAACGATTATATTTCATCAGGTTCAGAACAAGCCGCAAAGGAAAAGGGGTTGATGAGATTGGAAGGCAAGGACTATATTGTAAAGGACGGAGATATTATACATTTCAGATTTGCAGTATAGGGAGCTAAAATTCGTACCTTATATTCAAATAAACATTATCATCATACCTGAATTGCCCCAAAAATGTGTAAGGGTGTTCGCCGTCAAATAGATTTGCGCCAAGGTTTGCCCAGAGGCTATCAGAGATATTATATTTTATTTCCGGATTTATAAAATAGTCTTTATCTGTGGGACTGTAGAATGTGAATAATGAGAGTTTTATTGTCTGGTAGCGCAAAAACTGGGTAAGTCTTATGGAATACAACTCCCTTGTTTCATCTTTCCGTGGAGATGTTGGAGGCAATGTCTTTGTGTAATTGCTATAATCCATCATCTTCTCTGTATAGTATTGAACGTTGGCTGTAAAATCCCCCGCAAATGCCTTTTGAAAGGCTACGAGAAATCTTATTTGAGAATTTTCTATCTCCGGGTCGCTGCCGTTTTTATCCTGCGAATCATAATATCCTGCCTCAAGGCTTAAAACACCGTCCAATGCAGCCCCCTGCGCTGATGCGCCATAGACCTTAAGACTGGGATAATAATAGGTGACGCTTGAAGCAGAATCCATGTGCGCCGCAGGGACTCTGTAAAAGCCGTTATAAAAATAAAGAGAGGCATCCCATTCCATTATTCCCCTATACAACCTTAATGCTATTTCATGGTTTGATAACTTAGTGTCAGGCTCAACAGTTTTGTTGACAGCCGGCGCAGGAAATGGATAGAAAATAAGCCTCTTTGAATCAGGCATGGTGTCTGCTTCAAATACCGGGATAATTACCAATTCTCCATTAACTGCATTGCTGTATACCCCCAATTTTGCCCCGTCTATGCCCTTTTTGAGATACTCTATTGGTCTCCCGATTATGAATGCTGTCCAGTCCTTTGGGAATACATCATTTACAAATACAAGGTCTCCAAGCCCCCATGTGATAATCTGTCTTCCAACCTTTACATCATAATCACTGCCCTGCAATGTAAAATACACCTCCCTCGTATCTACATCCAACTTGCTTTCAACAGCAGCGTCATGAAAGAAATCCAGTTTTGCCTTTGCAGCTAAAAAACCTGAATTGTCTTCATATGATGGGACGAATTGAGCCCTCTCTTCTATCAACAGCCAATACTTGTCGCATGGGGCTGCGCCAGAGCAGTTGGTGTTGGATGTCCTGTAGGAATAGCTGCCTTGCAAAAAGCCGTGAAGGTCAAAGGCATACGATGCAGTGAGCAGTGAGCAGTAAACAGTGAACAATAAAAACAGACCGGTTATCAGTTTTATTTTTTTTACTGATAACTGATAACTGATAACTGGTAACTGGTAACTGATTAAAACCATTTCCACATCCAGTATTTCTCAAAGGCTATTTTACCCCAATGCCACAGCCTGCCCGGGTTTTTAAGTTTAATAGCAGGGTCAGGCTCAGCATAAAAATTCCCGCTGGCAAAACCCGCCTTTCCAAAACCCATTTCAAGGAAACAATAACCTTTGCCGTCAAAGACAGCAAAAGATTTCCCCCCATTAATCTCTGTTGTTATATTCTTTGCCACAATCTCTGCCTCAAGGTGGGCAAATACCCCTGCCTTTGGAAGCGCCTTGCCATTTGGCAGCTTTATCCCTGTAATATCTCCAATGGCATAGACATCTTCATATTTGGTTCTTAATGTCCCTTTGTCCACAGCGACCCATCCGCTTTCTCCCAACAGCCCCGCATCCTTTACAACCTGAGGGGCTTTATGCGCAGGTATCCCGACCATAAGGTCAAAGCCCACCCTTTTATCCCCTTCAAATACAATCTCCTTTTTATCCGATTCAATGGATATAACCTTTGTATTCGGATTAAATCCAATCCCTCTTGACAGGAGTATATCCTTTACCGCATTGCCAAGCACAGGCCCGGCAACAGGCATGGGCAGGGGCTCCGGCGTCCAGATCTGAATATCGGATTTATCCCGTAACCCTTTTTTCCTCAAATAATAATCTATCAGGAGAGCAGCCTCGTAGGGCGCGGCAGGACACTTAAAAGGCATACCTGAAACAAGTATTACAACCCTGCCGCCAGAGAACCCCTTTAATGCGTCCCTTAGCCGTGTTGTACCGTCCAGCGTATAGAGATTATGGGCTGATGCTGTAAAGCCAGGGACAGCGTCAGGGTTAAGTTCTGCTCCGAGGGATATGATAAGATAATCGTAATTAAAGTTTCCGCTCCCTGTTGTTACCATCCTCTTTCCAAGGTCTATTCCGTCTATTTGTGCATTGATAAATCTGACACCCTTTTTTTCAAGGGATTGTAAACCCCTGCATATCCATTCCGGCCTTCTTAGACCCAGCATAAGCCAGAGAAATGAAGGGGAAAATATATGACTCTTCTCTTTATCTATAAGAACGACATCTGCCTTTTCCCTTAATCTTTCAGCGAGTTCATTGGCACTGACAAGGCCGCCAACCCCTCCGCCGAGGATGACAATAGTCTTCTTATCCATAGCATACCTCCTCTTTGCTTTACTCTATCCACTTTTTTAACGGCTTTTTTAAATATCTTTCGGTAAACACATCGTCGTCTAATCCAATATTAAATTCAGTTTTTTGGTATGTAACCTCTGTCTTATGTTCTGTTTTTTTATCCTTCATCGTTCTCTTTGTTATAACAGGAAAGCCTTGAACATTCTTTACCTCATCGGCTGTAAAGGTTTTGTATAGTTCGCCGCGTTTATCATAATACTCTTCTTTTAAAGGGAGAAAATTTCCCTTGTCTATCCACGAAAGTTTATAGCTAAAGTCCGCGCCCTTTTCATCTTTGGGAGCGCTTTTTATGACGTATGCGTCTTTGTCGCCGAGTTTTTCCTCTTTTGCAATGCTGTGATTATCGTCCTCTATATCCCTTCCAGACACATCCTCATAGGTAAAGTCAGAGCCGACAAAGCTGCTCCTCTTATCATTGGCAGCAATCCTTCGCACCATATTCAGGGCAGGCATGAATATCCAGCGGTCGTCATCCTTGGCCGCATATTTATAGACCATAAATGTCATGTCCCGGACATCGGCAGGCTGATAAAAGTAGATAAAATATCTCTGATCTCCGCCTTCCTGATAATTCTTGCGGAGCATGGTCATCTCACGCACCCGCTCCTTGCCATCCTTGCTGATAAGTTTCATATATACCCTTACCTTCATATCCTTGCCTGGATACAAAAACGTCAGTTGTGATTTTTTCATGATGTCAGCGGCATCAGCAGCAAATGCTGATGTTGCAAGTTGCAAGTTGCAAGTTGCAAGTAAAAGCACGAAACATAAAACCTGAAACTTGAAACTGTTTATGCTGACTTTATTCATATGACACCCCCATGTTTTAATATAGCATGAAGTAAGCAGTACGGAGTAAGCAGTAAAAGAAGGCTATAATTGTTCTGCCTACTGCTTACTGCCTACTCCCTACTGTTTTTTAAACAGCCATCCCTTAAACAAGATAATCAATGCCGGCAGATATATTATGCTCATCAGGGCGCTTAAAAACATCATGCTTGCTATGAACAATCCAACTGTTACATACGGTGTAAGCGGCGCAAATACCATGGCTGAAAATGCAGTTGCAAAAAGGATTGCATTCCTCATGATTCCTTTGCCAGGTCTTGCAGCAGTCCACAAAAGTGAATCAGTTAGTAGTTGCCCATTTATGGGCGTATTTAAAGACGCCGATGAATCGGCAACTACACTGTCTTCCAGCCTTCTCCTGAATCTGCTTATAAAATGTATTGCAAAATCTACAGCCATACCAAGGGATAGGCAGGACAAAACAGATATAGGCATATCGAAGTCCTTGCCTATAAATCCTACAGCGCCATATATTACGGTAATTGTGAAAAGAAGCGGCATATAGGCAACAACCGCCCATTTGAAAGAGCGAAAATTGAATACGAGAATCACGAACACAATGATGAGCGCAAGTATAAATCCCTTGAGCATGTCGTAGAGAACTTCATTGTTCCAGACAAGATTGAAATATGCCGTGCCAGCCGGCTTAAACTCTGCGCCAGGCAATGGATTTGAGGATGTATATGTTTTAACCTTGTCTATTACATCCTGTATTGCCTTTGCATCCCATGTCTTTAACTGAACCCATATATTTGCCTTTCTAAAAGGATAGTCAACAACATTATCCAGATCGCTCTGTTTTGCAGACATGCTGAACATAAACAGATACTGGGCTATTGCCTCTTTTGTATCAGGGACTTTATCAAATGCAGGGTCGTTGTTATTGAAAACCTTGCTTATCCTCTTCACATAGTCAACAACTGAAAAGGTCTTGCCAACGTTGGGCAGTTTTTCCAAATCCCTCTGCAATGTTTCAATGTATTTCATTGTTTCAGGCTTTTTTATAAAATCATCTTCTCCTGACACTGCAACAACATATCCAAGCGCTGTGCCGCCAAGCTTTTCATTCATAATCCGGTCAGACTCTCTAACATCGCTCCCCTTCTTGAACCAATTGACCATGTTGTTGTTTACATTTATAGTGCTTATGCCTACAACAGCAATGGCCAGCACAAGAATCCCTGCAACAACTACTAACGCACTTTTATGAGTGCCAACTGCGCCAAGGTTTTTCAATATATTGGCAGTTCTATTTTCTGCCTCATCCTCTCCGCTTGCTGCTGTTAAAATCTTTTTTTCGCTTACGAGCATCATTACAGCAGGGATAAGGCTAAAACTCATAAGCCTTATCACTATGGTGCCGAATGCAATGAAAATGCCGAACACCTTTACAGGGATGATATGCATTATTGCCAAGACTCCAAAACCGGCAGCGGTTGCAAGGGCGGTATATTTAACAGGCTGGCCGACAACCTTCATGGTATCAAGCACGGCCTGCCGCCTCGCGTTCCCACTCTCTGCCCTCTCGTTCCCACGCTCTGCGTGGGAACGCAATTCCCTGAACCGGAAATAAAACTCATTAAATATGTGAATTGAATCTGTTGCAATTGCCATCAAAAACACAGGGATCATGGAGGACATTATATGGACAGGATAGCCTAGCCCAATCAAAAGCCCCATGCTCCAGATAATGCTTATCATGGCAACGGCCATTACCGATGAGATGAGGCCGAGATTGCCAAATAAGAGATAAAGGGTAATAAACATGACCATGCCTGAAATTGGCGAGAAAAACCCCATCTGCTTGAACATCTCTGCGCCAAATGTATCTCTTGCAACCGGGTCGCCTGCTACATAATATTCCTCATTCCCCTTTTCCTTGCTAGCAATATCCCTAACTCTATCTGCAACCTCTTTACCGTTTGCACCGGGCTCAAGTGGAATATATATAGCTGTGGCAGTGCCATCTCTTGAAACAAGGCGGTCAACAATAATAGGATTTTCATAAATGGATTTTTTAAAGCCGTCTATTTCCTGCTGGCTTTTAGGCACCTCTGACATAAGAGGTTTTACCGTAATGCTGTCGCTGGTTGAGATGACATCATCCACAGTAGTAAAGCTTGTTATATCTCTTGTAACAACACCTTTAAGTTTCTGT
The DNA here is from genome assembly GCA_016219285.1 of Deltaproteobacteria bacterium. Classification (GTDB taxonomy): domain Bacteria; phylum Desulfobacterota; class GWC2-55-46; order UBA9637; family UBA9637; genus JACRNJ01. The sequence goes on along the minus strand of JACRNJ010000074.1, from coordinate 826 downwards.
GCTTCATCTGTAATTCTGGCAATCTTTTCGAGGGTTGTTTGATTGAAGATCCCGTTCTTATTTATTATGCCCAAAACGATGGTATCCTTATGCAGGGCAAAATCCTTTTCAACAGAATCATTATAGACCCTGACATCAGATGTTGCAGGCAGCATGTTCTTCGGATCTGTGTCAATGGTTATTTTTGGGATCTGGATAGCAAACCCAAGAGTAATAATGGCAATAATTGCAACAATCAACCATGGATGGTCAACCGAGAATGAAGTCAAGCTAAATTTTTTCATTATGCCTCCCATGAAAGATTTACGATTGTAGATTTACGATTTCAGATTTTGAAGATTTTAAATCATAATTCGTAAATCGTAATTCGTAAATTCATAATATCTCCAATATATCAACATCCCGACCTTTACGGTTTTCTTGCAACTACTATTCGTACTGCTATAGGAAGAAATATCTTATTGCCTCGCTTGTATTTGTCTGCAATGAGTTTAATCTCAGATTGAGCCTCATTCTGTTGTGATAAGGATAACTTATTGAAAAGTGTTTGGAGTGGTGCAGCCATATCCATCAGGCTTGCGAGATATTCTTCCGCAGAATCAAAAGATGTCTCGCCTGTTATTTCATCATCAGCCACACCTTGCAGCCCCATACTTTCGGCAATGCCTGACAATTCTCCAAACTTAGCTAGTGTAGTGTTACATAAATAACTTTACTTATGTAAAATACTATGTATAATGGTTTTATGTGTAGAGTAGCAGAAACCATTATATTGACAGAAAAAGAGCAGATAACAATAGACGCATGGGCAAAGAGTAAAAAGATG
>JACRNJ010000073.1 GCA_016219285.1 Deltaproteobacteria bacterium | reverse complement strand
AGACGAAGGACACGGCCTATAGGGGTGTTTACCAATAGGGAGAGTGTTGAAAGGATTGTCTTTGCTGTTTTTCACTATTTGAATGTCAACTGGGAGAATAACCCTCTGAATGAATTTACACATAGGTATTGACATTACCCCCCCCCCAAAAAAAAAGATTGACCAAAAACCATTTTTTGTTTTGTAATCTCCACTTGTTATAGTATCATTTGCCTACACTTGTATAATTAGAGAGGAGAATTTAATGCCAACACAGATTGAATCAGCAAGGAAAGACATCATCACAAAAGAGATTAAGGAGGTCGCCGTGTCAGAAGGCAAGCCGCCGGAATATATAAGGGATATGATTGCATACGGCCAGATGGTTATTCCCAACAACACCAATCGCAAGGCAAGGCTGGTGGGCATCGGCAAAGGCCTAAGGACAAAGGTAAATGCCTCTATCGGCACATCATCTGACATTGTTGATGTGAAGGCAGAGATTGAAAAGGCGATTGCAGCGGAGGATGCTGGCGCAGACACGCTCATGGAACTTTCTGTTGGCGGGGATTTGGATGCAATAAGAAAAGAGGTTTTGGCAGCAACAAACCTGTCTGTGGGGAGCGTCCCTCTTTATCAGGCATTTGCAGAGGCAATAAAAAAATACCACGACCCGAATAAACTTACAGAGGAACTTCTCTTTGATGTTCTGGAAAGGCAGTGCGCTGACGGCATTTCGTTTATGGCTGTTCATTGCGGGATAAACAGATTGACTATTGAAAGACTGAAAAAACAGGGCTACCGCTACGGAGGGCTTGTATCCCGCGGCGGTTCATACATGGTCGGCTGGATGCTCAAGAATAACAGGGAAAACCCCCTTTATGAAAAATTTGACAGGGTTATTGAAATCCTGAAAAAGTATGACTGCGTATTAAGCTTGGGAAACGGCCTTCGCGCAGGCGCTGTTCATGACAGTTTGGACAGGGCGCAGGTTCAGGAACTGCTTATAAACTGCGAGCTTGCAGAAATCGGGCAAAATATGGGCTGCCAGATGATGTGCGAAGGGCCGGGACATCTCCCGCTTGATGATATTGAGGCGAATGTAAAATTGCAGAAAAGGATGAGCAGCGATGCGCCGTTTTATGTGCTTGGCCCGCTTACAACTGATATTGCCGCAGGCTACGACCATATCTCTGCCGCAATAGGCGCAGCGCAGGCCGCGAGATACGGCGCCGATCTGATATGCTATGTGACCCCGGCTGAACATCTTGCGCTTCCAAATAAAGAAGATGTGATTGAAGGAGTGCGCGCAGCGCGGATTGCCGCGCATGTCGGCGATATGGTAAAACTTGGCTCAAAGGATAGAGACATGGACATGGCAAAGGCGCGGAGGGACTTGCGATGGGATGACCAGCAAAAGCACGGCTTTTTTGGCGGGCGGGCGCAGGAAATCAGAAACAGCCGATACCCGGAAGAACCTGACACATGCACCATGTGCGGGAGTTTCTGCGCCCTTGACAATGTGAACCAGTATTTTGACAAAGATTTAAAGCAAGGAAACAAGGTGTAAATGAGGAAGAGGCTTAAATCCTTTGGGTTGATTGTTTTACCCAGCAGGCATTTTAATCTATTCCGTTTTAATGAAGATGTTTTCAATTTACTGAACTGTCACAATTCATGGTTTTTTATAAACCCATGCTCCCTTAAAAATGCTTCGTCAATGCCTTTTTTCTTGACTGACAAAAATCTTCCCACATATTTTGCAATGACATCCGTTTCTATATTAACCTTATCTCCTTGCTTCTTGACAGCTAATGTAGTGTTTTTCAATGTATGAGGGATAATAACAACCCTGAATCCATTGGGAATAATATCTGTCACTGTAAGACTTATGCCATCTACTGCAATAGATCCCTTTTGGGCTATCTGCGCCTGCAATTCATCAGGGACATCAAAGTCCAATGTTGCAAACTCGCCATCCATATCTTTCCTTTTAATAAAACCAACCCCGTCTATATGGCCTGTAACAAAATGCCCCCCCATTGACATTGCTGGTGTAAGGGCTTTTTCAAGATTAACTTTCTCACCGCTCTTCATTCTTCCAAGGGTCGTAAGATTAAGGGTTTCTTTGGAGATATCCGCCTCTAAAACAGAGGGAGAAAATCCTACGACAGTCAAACAAACACCATCTACTGCCACACTGTCCCCTGTGTTTACTTCGGAAAGTCCTCCATTGTGTTCAACAATTATCCCGGCAAAATCTCCTTTTTTGTCAAATCCTTTTATTTTGCCAATAGTCTGTATTATGCCTGTAAACATAGTTTTTGGGTCAAGGCTAAGGTTGAGGCTGAGGACAAAAAATAAACATGGAATCCTAACCTTAACCTAAACTTTAACATTCACTTTTTCAAATATCCCTGCACCAATATATCCTCTCCAAGCCTCTTGCATTCAAACCTGCTTAAGCGGATAGCATGTTTAAGTCTTCTTATAGCAAGATCTCCTATCATTGGCAAGCCCTCTTTTCCAAGAATCTTTGGCGCCGTAAATATTGTAGCCTTATCAATAATACCTTGCTTAATAGCTGATGCTGCAAGGGTTGAGCCTCCTTCTATAATAAGGCTGGTTATTTCTCTTTTACCAAGTTCTCTCATAAGAGCCTTCAAATCTACCACTCCGTTTTGTGATGGAAGCAGCAAAATATCCACCCCTTTTGCCTGTAAAGATTTTATCCTTTTTTCCTTCTGACTTCTAACTTCTGACCTCTGACTTCTTTCTTTCGTCGTCGCTACAATTATACCGCCTTCCCCTGAGTTTAAAACCCTTGCGCCAGGCGGTATCCTCAATTTGCTGTCAACAACTATTTTTACAGGGTCTTTGCCTTTAACAAACCGTGTTGTAAGCTCAGGGTTGTCTTTTAAAATTGTGCCAATACCAACCATAACAGCATCGGCATTCGCCCTCATCCTGTGGACAAACATGCGTGACGTTAGGCCTGTAATCCATTTTGATTCTCCTGTACATGTAGCAATCCTTCCGTCAATGGTTGAGGCAAGCTTCAATGTTACAAACGGTATTTTTGCAGTTATATATTTAATATAGGCTTCATTTATGTCCTTACATTTATCCTCTAATATCCTGCTCTCTACTGTTATCCCGGCGTTCCGTAACTGTCTTGCCCCATTTCCTTGTATCAATGGATTAGGGTCCTCCATGCCTATAAAAACCCTTTTTATCCCTGCCTTTATTATAGCATCTGTGCAGGGAGGGGTTTTCCCAAAATGATTGCACGGCTCAAGGGTTACATACATATCTGCCCCTTTTGCCTTCGCACCTGCCTTCAGCAAGGCATTTATCTCCGCATGGGCAAGACCTGCCTTTTTGTGATAACCCTTGCCTATAATTCTACCGCCCTTTACAATTACAGCGCCTACTGCCGGATTAGGGCTTGTCTTGCCGATACCTCTTTTGGCAAGGGTAAGGGCGATTTTCATAATTTCCAATTTCCGATTTCCGATTTCCGATTTCATTTTTTCTTCTTGCTTACCTCAAGCAACCCCTTTAACTCCTTCATAAACTCGCTTATGTCCCTAAACTCTCTGTAGACAGAGGCGAACCTGACATATGCCACTTCATCAAGATTTTTAAGCTCCTCCATTACCGCAGCCCCTATAGCAGAACTTTGTATCTCCCTTTCGCCTGCTTCTATAAATATCTTTTCAATTTTATCAACAATCTTTTCTATGGCTTCAATCCCCACAGGCCTTTTCTCACACGCCCGTTTGATGCCGTTTAATATCTTTGTCCTATCAAAGAGCTCCCGCCTCCCGTCCTTTTTTATAACAAACGGCAATGCCTCTTCCACCCTCTCATATGTGGTAAAACGTTTTCCGCATTTCAGACATTCCCTGCGGCGACGCGTTACATCGCCGTCATGGGAAAGCCTGGAATCTATAACCTTATCTTCTATATAGGCGCAAAATGGGCACTTCACACAGTCAGACCTCTGTCAATCTGCAAAACATGGAATATTGGAGGTTTCAATGAAAAACACCATATCCTCCCTGCTTCCATCTGAAATAATCTTCAAGTATCTTACAATGGTCAAAAACCAGAGGCTGCGGCAGATTATCCTTTTTAAAAACGCCAATCCCTTTCGCATCATCCCTTGCCTGCGGCATACCATCTGCCTCTGCAACAAATACTGTAGAAATTGTATGAACTCTATTATCTCTTTTCGGGTCAGAATAGGAGTGAAACTGAAATTTTAGTCTTACTTTTAAACATGTCTCTTCCAATGCCTCTCTTTCAGCCGCATGCTCAAGCGTTTCTCCATAATCCACAAAACCACCCGGAATAGCCCAACCTAATGGCGGGTTTTCCCTTTGTATAAGCACAATACCTCTATGTTTAAGCTCTATAATTATATCAACAGCAGGGATGGGATTTTTAGGTTTTTTCATGGATAGTGTGAAGAACGGGGTTAAATGGTCTGTGATAAGCGCTCTGCCCATGCACACAATACACAATAAGAGATTAGATACAAGTCTAAAATTAAGATAAAGAGCAGAGACGCATTTTAATGCATCCCCGCTCTTTCAGTGGGTAATAATTCCGTCGTTTGGCGCTGTGTCTGGCATGCCTTGTTTTTGATATATATCCTTTTCCTGAGCCTTTTTGAATATCTCTTCTGGTTTTTCCAAAACAAGAGAAGCCTTAAGCACGTCATCCATATGCTCTACAAAAGAGATGCCAACTTTTTTCAATATGACGGCAGGGATTTCCTTTATATCCTTTTCGTTCTCCTTTGGCACAAGAACTTTGGGTATCATGCCTCTGTGCGCAGCAAGTATCTTTTCTTTCAAACCGCCGATAGGCAGAACCTTTCCACGAAGGGTAATCTCGCCTGTCATGGCAACATCCTTTCTTACTGGAACCTTCATAATGCTTGATGCAATCGCAGTTGCTATGGCAATACCGGCCGATGGCCCATCTTTGGGTATAGCGCCTTCAGGCACATGTATATGTATATCAATCTTCTGGTAGAAATCCTTATCTATACCCAAAAAATCAGCCCTGGAACGGATATAGGTAAGCGCCGCCTGGGCAGATTCTTGCATCACATCGCCAAGTTTACCAGTTACAGTCAGCTTGCCTGTACCAGTCACCACGGTTACCTCTATTGACAAAAGCTCGCCGCCGGTCTCTGTCCATGCCAGACCGGTTGAAACCCCTATCTCGTCTTTTTCCTCAATCCTGCCATAACGATACTTTGGTATGCCAAGATATTTAGACAAACTCTTTGCAGCTATTTTTATGCTTATATCCTTGCCCTTTTTAAGAACCTCCTTTGCAGTCTTTCTGCATATGGAGGCAATCTCCCTCTCTAAATTTCTTACACCTGCCTCCCGTGTATACTTTCTTATAATAGTTAATAGTGCAGCATCCGGAACCTCAAGATTTTTATCAGAAAGGCCGTGCGCCTTCACCTGTTTCGGGATAAGAAACCTGCGGCCTATGTTTGCCTTTTCCATCTCTGTATAACCGGTTATTCTTATTATTTCCATCCTATCAAGCAACGGGTATGGAATTCCCTGAAGGCTGTTGGCCGTGGTTATAAACATCACCTTTGAAAGGTCGTAGTCGCAATCCAGATAGTGATCGTTAAAAGAATGATTCTGCTCAGGATCCAAAACCTCCAGCAGCGCTGACGCTGGGTCGCCTCTGAAATCTGTAGACATCTTGTCAACTTCATCCAATAAAAAAACAGGATTGTTTGCGCCTGCCTTTTTTAAAGACTGGATTATTTTACCAGGCATAGAGCCTATATAAGTGCGCCTGTGTCCTCTTATCTCCGCCTCATCCCTTACCCCTCCAAGCGATAAGCGGACAAATTTTCTATTTGTTGCCCTTGCAACGGATTTGGCCAGCGAGGTTTTTCCAACCCCCGGAGGACCTACAAGGCACAATATCGGCCCTTTCATCTCCTCTACAAGACCGTGGACGGCAAGGTGCTCTACAATTCTTTCCTTGACCTGTTTTAAACCATAATGATCCTCTTCAAGGCACTTTTCCGCTTCATTGATGTCCTTTTTCTCTTCTGTCACCTCTGCCCATGGCAGGGATAAAAGCCAGTCAAGATAGTTTCTCACCACAGTAGCCTCAGCAGCCATGGGCGCCATGAGTTTAAGTTTTTTAAATTCCTGTTTCGCCTTCTTGGCAGCCTCTTTGCTCATCTTCTTATTTTTAATCCGTTCTTCCAGTTCATGAAGTTCGCTCTTAAATTCATCCTTCTCTCCAAGCTCTTTCTGGATAGCCTTCATCTGCTCGCTCAAATAATATTCTTTCTGTGTCTTCTCCATCTGCTTTTTGACACGTTGCCTTATCCTCTGCTCAGCCTCAAGTATCTCTATTTCACCCTCCATAAAACCATATAGCCTCTCAAGTCTGTGTGCAGCATTTATAAGCTCCAGAATTGCCTGTTTATCATGGAGTTTTATTATGAGATGACTGGCTATGATATCCGCAAGCCTGCCCGGATCGTCAATAGAAGATACCGACATTACCATCTCGGGGGGTATCTTTTTGTTCAGCTTTACATATACCTCAAAGGCCTTAATAACATTACGAATAAGCGCCTCTGTCTCAACAGTCTCCTCTACCTCCTCATCTATCTCAAAAGCCTTGACCATGAAACATTCATTAGATGGGAGAAATTCTTTTATCTGCGCCCTTTTCTTCCCCTCTACAAGCACCTTTACACTTCCGTCAGGCAGCTTTAAAAGCTGCAATATATTTCCCATGGTGCCGATCTTATATATGTCATCGGGCAAAGGTTCGTCGGTCTTTGCCTTTTTCTGCGCCGCCAGAAGGACATTCTTATTCTGGGACATGGCAAGCTCCAACGCTTTTATAGACTTATCCCTGCCTACAAAAAGCGGCACAACCATATACGGAAATATTACGATATCCCGCAACGGTATGAGCGGAACGGATAATTCTTGTACTTTTTCAGGCATATCTTTATTGTCTTTAAAGAACATTGGTCACCTCGTTATTTGATTTACGATTTTAGATTTATGATTTTAGATTTTAAATCGTAATTCGTAAATCGCAATTCGTAAATCGTCATGCTGATTCCGCCTTCTTCTCATAAACCATTATCGGATTCCCCTTGCCCAGTATCACATCCTCATTAACAAGGCATTCTCTTATATTAATCTGTGAAGGCATTTCATACATCACATCCAGCATGGCATTTTCAAGAATGGCCCTCAGCCCCCTTGCGCCTGTTTTCCTCTTCATTGCCTCTCTGGCAACCGCAGCAACTGCGCTGTCCGTGAATTTAAGTTTGACATTCTCAAATTCGAAAAGTTTCTGATACTGCTTGACAAGGGCGTTGCGCGGCTCCGTAAGTATCTTTACAAGGACATTCTCGTCCAATTCATCCAGAACAGCAACAACAGGCAGCCTTCCCACAAATTCAGGTATCAAACCGTATTTCAGCAAATCTTCAGGTTGAATCTCGCACAGGAGTTCATTTATATTTCTTTCCGTCTTCCTTTTTACCTCTGCGCCAAAACCCAGGGTCTTCTTGCCTATCCTCTGCTGAATGATATTTTCCAATCCGGCAAAGGCGCCGCCGCATATAAAAAGGATATTTGTAGTGTCAACCTGCAGAAATTCCTGCTGAGGGTGCTTCCTCCCCCCTTTTGGAGGGACATTTGCAATAGTGCCTTCAATTATCTTTAAAAGAGCCTGCTGAACCCCTTCGCCTGAGACATCCCTTGTAATAGAAGGGCTGTCAGATTTTCTTGATATCTTGTCTATCTCATCTATATATACAATACCTTTCTGGCATTTATCTATCTCATAATTTGAGTTCTGCAGCAGGTTTAAAATTATATTTTCAACATCTTCGCCTACATATCCAGCTTCTGTTAATGTTGTGGCATCGGCTATGGTAAATGGAACATTCAGTATCTTTGCAAGCGTCTGCGCAAGAAGCGTCTTGCCTGAACCTGTCGGACCTAGCAGGAGTATATTGCTTTTCTGAAGCTCAACCCCTCCCATATTAAACTTCTTTTCCTTGCTCTCAATCCTTTTATAATGATTATGAACTGCAACAGACAATATCTTTTTTGCCCGTTCCTGCCCAACAACATACTCATCCAGTATCTTCTTAATATCAGCAGGCTTTGGAACCGTCATTTCCCTGTCATGAGTTATCTCATCTTTTTCATACTCTTCAGCAATTATATCATTGCAGAGTTCTACGCAGCTATCGCATATATATACCATCGGACCGGCGATAAGCTTTTTCACCTCAGCCTGGTTTTTGCCGCAAAACGAACAGCGCAAACCGTCGTTTCCTCTCTTTTTGTCTGCCATAAAACCCCCGCTTAACAACAGTTGCAAGTTTCAAGATTCAAGTTTTTACTTGTAACCTGCAACTTGCATCTTACAACTTTTTACCTTCTCTTCTCTATCACCGCATCAATTATACCATATTTCCTTGCCTGTTCGCCAGTCATAAAAAAGTCTCTTTCCGTATCCCTGCCTATTTTCTCCACAGACTGGCCGGTATGTTTAGCAAGTATGTGATTCAACTCCTCCCTGAGACGGAGTATCTCTTGCGCCTGAATGCCTATATCTGTTGCCTGCCCTTGTGCTCCCCCAAGAGGCTGATGTATCAAAATTCTGGAATGTGGAAGGGCTGATCTCTTGCCGGCGGCTCCCCCTGCCAAAAGAAGGGCCCCCATACTGGCGGCCTGGCCCATGCAGATTGTTGATACTGGCGGCTTAACATACTGCATAGTATCATATATTGCAAGCCCTGCGCTTACAATCCCGCCAGGCGAATTTATATAAATGTGCATCTCCTTATCAGGGTCTTCCGATTCCAGAAATAGCATCTGGGCAATCACAAGATTTGCGACATCATCGTCAATGGCTGTTCCCAAAAATATTATTCTGTCCTTTAAGAGTCTTGAATAGATGTCAAATGCCCTCTCGCCGCGGCCTGTCTGTTCAACTACCATGGGAATTAATGTCATTTTGCCTCCATTTTATGGGTAGCCTGCCGATTTATCGGCGTCTTTAAAACGCCCATAAATGGGCAAACTACAATTAAATATCTTAACAAAAAATAACAATGTTTTTTGTAGCCTGCCGATTCATCGGCGTCTTTAAAACGCCCATGGGGCACCCAACCAAAGGTTGGGTCGGGCAAGCTGCAATTTCTCATCTTAAGGCTATCTGTTAGTCAGGCGCTGCATTTTTGCCTTTTCTATGATAAAATCAAACACCTTTTCTTCCAGCATTTGAGCCGCCAGCATACTGTCAGAACCTTGCTCCATGAGCTGTCTCTTAACATCATCAAACCTCTGGTGGCGCTGCTCGGCCATCTGTTGTATACGTAAATTTATCTCATCTTCTGCAACAGTTATATTCTCCTGCCTTGCCACAGCATCCAGTATCATCTCTTCCTTAACCCTCATTTCCGCTATATTGGAATATTTCTCTTTTAATCTTTCCGGGGCCATTTCTGCCGCATCCTCAGGCTTTACCCTTCCATTTTTTATACTCTCTATCGCCTGAGAAACAAATGACTGCAGATAACCTGCAACAAGCGCCGGCGGGGAATCAAAGGTGTTCTTTTCAATGAGCTTCTCAAGTATCTCTTTCTTAAACTCTTCCTTTTCTGCCGCCTCTTTCTGTTTTATTATGGCCTCTCTTACCTTATCTTTCAGTTGGGCGATATTGTCAAGTTTTAAATCCTTTGCAAATTCATCATCCAGTGCAGGCAGCACCCTCTCTTTCACCGCCTTGACCTTTACCTTAAAGAGCGCCTCTTTGCCTGCAAGTTTTTTATGGCCGTATCCCTGAGGGAATTTTACATGCACATCTTTTTCATCCCCCTTTTTCATCCCGGGCAACACCTGCTCAATTTCAGGAACAAGCGTATTTGTGCCTATTACAGCAGGATATTCAGATGCCTTTGCATTTTCTACAGACTTGCCGCCAATAAATCCTTCAAAATCTATGACAACCATATCCTTTTCTATGGCAGGCCGTTCAACCTCGCTGAAATGCGCATTCCCCTCCCTCAAAAGCTCCATACTCTTTTCCGCCTCATCATCGCTAACTGTCACATCTCCCTTTTTAAGCTCCATACCTATATAACCATCTACATTTATACTCGGCCTAACCTCAACAGTTGCAATATAGGAGAAAGAGCGGCCGCGCTCTATGCCCGCCTTTACTTCTATATCAGGCCTTGAAACAGGATTGATATTGTTCCCCTGAACCGCCTTTGGATAAGAATTCTCAATAACTTTTGAGACAACCTCTCCAAACACGTGGTCTTTATACCGTTTTTCCAACACCGCCTTCGGCACCCTCCCTTTTCTGAAACCGTCTATAGAGACAGTTGCTGCAAGCTCACTGTATGCAGCATCCAGCTCCTTGTCAATATCTTCAGACGGAACTTCTATAATGAGCCTCTTTTTTACAGGACTTATATCTTCTACTGATATCTTCATTGAGTTGTCTCTCCTTATAGTATTAAATAGAAATATCTAAATAAACAATTAAAAAGTAAAATTACTTTTGATCTTGATTTTTTCGTGCAGTAATAATTGACTGGCCAATAATTTTACTTAACTCTTCAGCCTCTTTAAGAATATCGCTTAACTTATTTACAGGAATTATTTCTGCCTGCTGAATAACCTTCAACCAATAAATAGATTCCCTCAACTCTTTCAATACCACCTTAAGTTTATGGATAAAATCAGAAGCACTTTCAGCTCCTCTAGCTTCTTCATAATTGGCGCCAGGAGAAGTTGCAGACCTGAGAAGTTGGTTAGATATATGCTTGTTAACAGCATTGTTAGGCAATGACCTCACGATCCTAATAATTCTCACCGAGAATTGCACCAATCTATCAGAAATATCCGAGCCTTTAATCATTTTAATTTTGAATTGTATAGGAAATCATAAAACGAATCTCTATTATAAATATAAATTCTACATGCTAAATAATAAATTACAAATTAAAATTTAATTTTTAATTGTTTGTTTGTAATTTTAGATTTAATCTTTTCATTTTTTGGTGCGAGAGGGGGGAGTCGAACCCCCATGGTTGCCCACCAGATCCTAAGTCTGGCGCGTCTGCCAGTTCCGCCACCCTCGCGTAAATACAGGCAATGGGTGAGCGGCAATAGGGCGATAGGAAAATCCTATTGCCCATAGCCTATTGCCTGCTTTTTAGTGAAATCATTATAGGGGATTCTTATGACGGTTGCAATGGGAAAGTACGGATTGTAAGAAGAAAACTTTATAGTTCGCTTTCATCAATTCCGGCAAGTTTCATTATTGCCTTTGCCATGCCAATTTTCAAATCTTTGTTGCCGTGGACAGGAACGCTTATTCTTTCTTTCCTTCCAGCCTTCATGTATACATAATGACTGCCATGTATTTTCTTTACTTGCCAATCCCTTTTCTCCAGAAGCTTGCACAGATACTTGCCCGAAATACTTTTCATACAGCAATTTCCAGCACCTTGTCTTCCGGCTTTAATTCAATCCCTTCGGCATCAACAGAAAGGCAGGCCTCGATTGCTTCGTAGAGATTCTGTAATAATTCCTCCCATGTATCTCCCTGCGTATAACATCCGGGAAGCGCAGGCGCTTCAGCCCAAAATCCGCCTTCTTCAGCCTTGTGAACTATTATTTTTAGTTTCATAATTTCCTCTTGTCGTTATAAATAACATTACCCGAACACTTCAAATTTTAGGGGTCAAATCTTTTGTTTTGACAATTCATATAGCGTCTCTCTGCTTCCCTTTACTTTGTCAAATAGAAAGATTTGACCCCTTATTCTTCTTATTCTCTTGTCTTTAAGAATGTTTCGGATGCTGTTTTTCCTTGTAATCCTCAATCTTAAAAATAATAAGGAATACCAAGGCTATTATGATAATACCGGCAAGCAGAATGTATAGCGGATCCATATATAACACCTCCTATTCATCAGGCGGTAATGTAAAAAATGCTATCATCAATATTATCAGGGCAGTTGCCACAATACCAACCGCCATAAGGTAAATGGTATCTGTCCCTATTTTAACTAGACACCCTTGCCGCAAAAGGTCAGTGGTGTTTTGGATGGTGTTTTTCTGTGTAGCGAACAAAGAGGTAAAAAACTATTACAGCAATTGAAAGACCCAAGAAAGTATATCCAAGAATATCCATATCAATCTCCCTCCTTCTTCATAATGAGAGCAATGGCCAAAGTAACTATTGTAAAAAATACACCAAGAAGAAAAACCCAGTCTTTAATATTTGGCGCTATAAATTTACCTACCACAAGAGCAGTAAAGGTAAATCTGCTTACATCAACAAAATATTTAGAAAGGATATCTTTCTGCTCTTTATTGAACTGCATAACTATTTAATTGTAGTATAGTCTTTCAATATAATCATGTCAAATAAAAAAGGGCGGGGTTTTATGCCCTTGACAAATCAGATGCTTTGCTGCGCAAAGTATTTTTAGCGTTTTTGTTTTTAACAAAACGCCTGATTAGTCAAGGGTATGCCCGCCCTTTTTTGCAATCATTGGTGGGCATTGCCCACCCTACAACTTTGAACAGTTAACTGTCAACTGTTTCTTAAAAATCCCACTGAAGTCTTGCATAATACGCTGAAATTGTATCACTTTTTGCTGCTGTGGTAACATCCTTGCCTGTATAAGCGTCGCCAGGCGTAAAATACGCCGCAGCGGCAAGGAGAGACAATCCCTTATGCAGCTTATAACTGGCTATAAGGTCAAGTTCATTGCCTATGTCTTTGGAATTTGTAGCAGCGTTTACTGTGGAGCTTTCCGCTGTCTGCTGGAATATGGCATACTTTGCGCTGAGGCTCAGGTCATCTGATGCCTTAAAGTCTCCGTATATGCCGCCCCATGTAACATTGGAAAGCGTCTCCCTGCTTCCATTCTGGAGGTTTAGACCACCACCGATAGACCCAATGCTGTAGTTATTTTCACCTGACTGGAAGAAAAGGACGCTCTGGATGTATGATGCGCCGCCCGGTGCAAAGAAGGTATTGAGTGTATCATCGGTTGTATTGTCATCCCCTGAGCCCATTCCTGCGACAACACCAACCTTTGCCTGGCCAGAGCCAAAGCTTGCGCTCACATCGCCATGGAGTGCATAGCCGGTCAAGTTATAGGATGCTGATGTAGTTGCTCCAACTGCAGCACGGTTGCTCGTTCCTGTGAGGTATGCGCCTGATACATATACCTTAATAGCGTCAAACTTGAGATTTGCCTGCGCAGTAGCCCACCATGCACTCATATCACCGCCTGCTGTGGAAACCCCTGCCTGGCTTAAATAATTAAGGCCGTCAGTCACATAATATACCCTTGCTGCTGCATCGCCCATGTCTCCCATTTTATAGTTAGCGCCAAGGTTATAGATGTTCCTATCATTATCATTTGCCCCTGCAGCAGGTCCTGCTGTCTTTGCATCCCTTGCCTTTGCATGGATGAATGATGTTGTAAGCACATCGCTCACCTTGTATGTGAATATATATCTGTCAGCGATATTTTCAAACATGCCGCCTGCAAGGAAGCCGTGGCTTGCATATGTCCTTCCAAGCCTTATGCCAACCGGCCCAACCGGGAAATCAAGATATGCCTGACGAACCTGAATAGCACTAGTGCTGGCGTCTATACCCCATACCTTTGAGCTATTGGCACCACTGCCGCCCATCTGTAACTGCACATAACCCATTACAGGCGCCTCTGTCATCTTTATGCCGAGCCTGAACCTCTGGTCTATCCATGATGATTCATCTACTGTACTACTGTCATTATCAACGACATTGTTCGTGTAGATTGTCCTTACCCTGTACTGGCCGTCAAATGTGGCGTCAACTGCCATTGCAGGCACCACCCACATTGCGGTCACAATGACTGCAAAAATTGCTATTAAAACCTTTTTCATCTCTTCCTCCTCTTTTTTTTAATTTACAGACAAAGTCTTCATAGTCTCAGTCTGTGGTTTTTATTTGCCGTTTTTTAGGCTGACTCATTGCAACCATAAGGTTGCAGCGCTGCTCTCAACTCGATTTTCTTATCCTATCACCTCCCCCTATTCTTGTATGTAAGTTATGTATCCAAATAATAGGGCCAATTTCAAATTAACCTTGTTTTACACCACAACAAATAGGTTGTCAAGTGTTTTTTTAATTTTTTTTAATTTTTACACCACCCCTTTGTAGTCTGCCCATTTATGGGCGTATTGAAAAAACGCCGATGAATCGGCAAACTACAAATCCCAAAAATAGCAATTGATTTTTGGGTAAAAATACAACCACTTGAATCTTGCATCTTACCGCTTGCAACTATTTCTTTTTTACCACTCCATCCACTTCCTTCAATTGCTTCAGCAGCGCTGGAAGGTTTTTAAGGGCAATGGAATTCGGCCCGTCGCACAGCGCCTTCCCCGGATTGGTATGCACCTCCATAAATATTCCATCGATACCGACTGCAACCGCCGCACGCGCAAGATATTCAACCATCTCACGCTGGCCGCCTGATGCGGCGCCAAGACCGCCGGGAATCTGGACGCTGTGCGTGGCATCAAATATCACTGGACACATCTGCCGCATAATAGGGATGCCCCTGAAATCCACCACAAGATTATTGTAGCCAAAGGAGGCTCCTCTTTCTGTGATGGTTATATTTTTATTGCCTGTAGATACAGCCTTGTCAATTATCTGCTTCACATCCCACGGCGCAAGAAACTGGCCTTTTTTAATATTTACAACTTTACCCGTTTTGGCCGCCGCTAATACCAAATCTGTCTGCCGGCAAAGGAATGCAGGTATCTGAATAATATCTGCAACGTCGGCAACCGCTTTAACATCTTCCTTGCAGTGAACATCGGTAAGAATGGGCAGCTCAAATTTCTTTTTAACCTCTGCCAATATGGGAAGCCCTGCTTCAAGCCCCGGCCCCCGATATGATTTAACCGATGTCCTGTTTGCCTTGTCATAAGACGCTTTGAATACAAAAGGAATCTTCAGTTTATTGGTGAGGAACTTCAGCCTGCCGGCAATAGCCAGTGTTGTCTTTTCATCCTCAATCACACACGGCCCTGCTGCCAGCACAAAAGGGGCATTGCCCCCGATAGTGATATTCCCACGTTTTATAGTCTTCATCTTTTTCTTCTGACTCCTGACCCCTGACCCCTGACCCCTTTCTTTTGCAACGCTGCCCTTATAAATTCCTCAAACAATGGATGCGGCAGCATGGGCCTGCTCTTAAATTCGGGATGAAACTGACAGCCCAAAAACCACGGATGGTTTTTATATTCCATAATCTCAACAAGTCCGCCATCCGGAGAGAGGCCGCTGAATACAACGCCTGCCTTTTCTATAGTATCGCGATAAGAATTGTTCACTTCATACCTGTGGCGGTGTCTTTCACTTATCTCAAGTTTTCCATAAGCCTTAAACGCCAACGTCCCCTTTTTTAATACGCATGGATACGCCCCAAGCCGCATTGTCCCGCCCTTTGCTGTAACACCCTTCTGCCCCAGCATCATATCAATCACCGGGTGCTGCGAATCGGGATTGAATTCGCTGGAGTTTGCGTCCTTCAAACCGCAGATGTTTCTTGCTATCTCTATTGCAGCCACCTGCATACCGAGACATATGCCAAAAAATGGAATCTTTTTATCCCTGGCATACTGAATGGCGGAAATCTTGCCTTCTATGCCCCTGCTTCCAAAACCGCCCGGCACAAGCACAGCATCAACGCCTTTAAGCAGGATTGACGGACTAGTTTTTTCAACTTCTTCTGAATCTATATAGATAAGCTTAACACTGGAGTCATTTGCGAACCCGCCATGCACCAGCGCCTCGTGCAGACTTTTATATGAGTCCTGAAGATTTATATACTTTCCTATTATGCCTATTGTTGCCTCATGCTTCGGACTCTTTGCCTTCTTTATTATCCTCTCCCACTGCTCGAGTTTGGGAGCGCCTGTCCAGATATTTAAGAGTTTCACAATCTTTTCATCAAGCCCTTCGTCATGGAATACCAGAGGAACCTCATATACACACTCAACATCTTTTGCTGTTATGACTGCATCTCTGTCAACATTGCAAAATAAGGCTACCTTTGCCTTTAGTTCATGGGAAAGATTGCGGCTGGTGCGACAGAGAAGGATATCGGGCTGAATGCCTATCTCCCTTAATTTATTCACGCTGTGCTGCGTAGGTTTTGTCTTTAATTCGCCAGCTGTATTAATGAATGGGATAAGGGTAAGGTGGATATATAGAACATTCTCCTTGCCAAGGTCAAACCGAAGCTGTCTTATTGCCTCCAGAAACGGAAGACTCTCAATATCGCCCACTGTCCCGCCTATCTCAATAATGGCCACATCCACGCCATCCGCCAGCTTGAGGATATTTGACTTTATCTCGTCAGTTACATGCGGAATAACCTGAACCGTGCCTCCAAGGTAATCCCCCCGCCTCTCCTTTGTGATGACTGCATCGTAAACTTGCCCTGTGGTAAAATTGTTTCGCTTGGCAAGTCTGACTGATGTAAATCTCTCATAATGGCCCAAATCCAAATCAGTCTCAGCGCCATCGTCTGTAACAAAGACTTCGCCGTGCTGAAACGGGCTCATGGTGCCGGGGTCAACATTGATATATGGGTCAAGTTTTTGCAGGGTTATGGCAAGCCCCCTGCTCTCCAATAATGCGCCGATGGATGCAGACGCAATCCCCTTGCCCAGCGATGAAACAACCCCGCCGGTTACAAAGATGAATTTGGTTTTTATATGTTTTTTAGGTTCGGCCATATCCTCTTTACCCTCTCCAAGTCCTCTTTAGTATCCACCCCTATTGAATTATATTTTGTCTCAACCACCTTTATCTTACAACCGTTCTCCAGCGCCCTTAACTGTTCAAGCTTTTCCATCTCTTCCAGATGGGTCGGCTTCATTTTGGCAAACATCAGGAGAAAATCTTTTCGGTACACATAGAGCCCGATATGCTTGTAATGAACATCTTGCTTCTGACTTCTGATTTCTGACTTCTGACTTCCGTCTCTCACATACGGTATTGGCAGCCTTGAAAAATAAAGCGCAAAACCGCTTTTGTCAGTTACCACCTTTACTACATTAGGACTGTTGATATCATCTTCATCGGTTATCTTCGTCTTGAGCGTTGCCATGTCCACTTCTGAATCACCCACCAGCGGTTTTATCGCCTCATCTATCATCTCAGGCGCAATCAATGGCTCATCGCCCTGAACATTTACAACTATATCGCATTTAAGATTTGCCGCAACCTCTGCAAGTCTGTCGGTGCCGGATTTATGAGATACGGATGTCATTACCACATTACCGCCAAAACCATTGACTGCGTCAAAAATCCTTTTATCATCGGTTGCTATAATTACATCGTTTACAAGGCTGGCCTTTCTCGCCCTCTCATAGACCCATTGAACCATTGGTTTCCCGCCTATATCTAAAATAGGTTTGCCGTTAAGACGGGTGGAAGCATATCGTGCAGGGATAATGGCAATAACCTTGCCATGAGTGAAGCTAACGGAATCCATTGAACTCAAATATATCAAACCACACTTTTATGTCAAGAAAAGTTAGTTGACTTTCATCGGCAGGCAGATTATGTTATTAAAATAACAGTGGCAAAATACAAAAACGCCGACAAATCGGCAGACTACGAAAAATTATTATGTAGCTTGCCCGACCCATGGGCGTATTTAAAAATTCATGGAAGATAAAGATAATATCAGGCCAAAACGAGCCGTTGGCTTAAGGGTCTTTGGCATCATCCTGTTTTTTCTCGGAGTGATAAATATTATGTTTTCTTTCAAGGCAGGGATAGAGGTTCAGGGGTTCTATATCTTCCTGATAGCTGCCGGAGCAGTTTTATTTGCAACAGGTGTATGGAAAAATAGAAAAAATTAAATTGATTTAAATTTCACTCCCAATAAACTATATTTCCGTCTTTTTGTATAGCAATGCCTTTGAATAACCACTTATCATCAACAACCACACCCTTTACAGCCCTTGTAATATTCCAGATGTGTATCATCTTTACGAGATAAACAGCCTTTTTTATATTTTTACCATCATATATCGGAGCGGTATCTTTTTTCTTATATTCAACCTCTACCACAACAGCAGCATCTATCCTCTTTCTGTAAAATGCTGTAGGATTATCTATATTTCTTTCCATTACAACATCCACTATCTTATAGTTCATATCAGTAATAAAAATGAATTTCTCAACCCAGATGGCATTAAAGCCAAATACCGGCTGAGCTGAATCAAATAATGCCTTATGTTCATTATAAGCCCGCTTTAATAGTTCATCTCTGTCTGCGCTGCTATCTTTGAGAACAAACAACCTGCGCTTTTGAGACGAAGCATTCAGGTTGTATATAATGTCAAAATTTCTATCCCTTACAGCCTTTATATAAAGGTCGGCAGCCTCTTGCACAGCCTTCTTATCATCCCCAATCACAAATATATATGCGCCTGCCGCCGCAATAAGAATAATAAAAACAGCTATGATAATATTTGTCTTTGTCATAATTACCAGACTTCGTTTGGATAATACCAGTGCTTCATCATCCACTCATTATCGTCCAACAGCGGAAGCTTGGAGCGGTCTTTAAAAAAGTGAGGGGGGATACCCAGCCTCTCGCCTTTTGACACATTATGGCATGAGTTACAGCCGAATGTCGGTGAATTATAATTTCCGAGATAAATGAGCGCAACAAAAACAAACGTGATTACAGCAACAAGAACACCTGTGGCAATTTTCTTTGCAATGGTGTTCCTCATAATCTTATGACAGACAAGCCTTATGCCTCTTGCCTTGTGATGCATCTCGCCAGATTCAGCTTCATTGTCTTTATTCCCTTTCAAATAATATGGCATAAATGCAGCCAGGAAAAGTATGACAAGCGGCGCGAATATGGCTATGAATGGAATCCACGGGCTGTTTTTAAGATACATGAACGGCAACAGGATTATCAAAAAATACCATTCGGGCGCAATAATATTTGCTCCTTCCAGCGGCAGCGGCACTTCCTGCGGATCTGCTGAAGGGATTTGCACCGTTATCGAAAGGTAAAACAACAATATTAAAAATGGCAGGGCTATTATTGCATGTTTTAATATATAGAGGAAAATACCGCGTCTTCTTAGTTTAGAAAGCATATGATAATCAACCAGCACAAATGTGATTATAGGAAATACAAGTATATGCAGGACATAATATCTTGGCACAGTATATGTCTCAAGAAAAAACGATTTCAATTCAGGTCCGATAATCGGAACTGTCTCAAAATAGTTCGGCGCCATCTCCATAAACCAGTAGCCTTTCCATTCCCACGGGATTATTAAACCTGTAGCTACAAGTAGAAATAGAGGCAGCAGAAGCAAAAACCCGGTCAGCCACAAAACTCTTTTTTGCTGATTTGAAAAATCCTTTCTCAGGAAACATCTTATTGTATGCACAAGAACGGCAATGAATAAAAAACCGGGTATCCATCGGTGGAGATTGCGCATCAGGCCTCCGCCATAAACCTCATTTGATATCTTCTGGACTGTTTTATAGGCATCTGAGAGTGTCGGCTCATAAAAGAATATAAGGAATAGGCCTGTCAACAACTGGAGTATTATCATTACCAACGACAAGCCGCCGAAATAGTGCCTCCAATTTACATGTTCAGGTTTTAAGTTATTCATAATGGGTATCGGCTCTCATTATAGTGGACGACAAAAATAAGTAGCTGTAGTTTGCCCGACCCAACCTTATGTTGGGTGCCACATGGGCGTATTTTAAAAGCGCCGATAAATCGGCAGACTACAAATTTATGTCGCTGCCTATAGTAATAAAAAATCCCCATAATCATATCCGTGATTATGGGGATTTTAACATGATAAATATCAAGTTGTTTATTGGTGTTTAGACACCTTATCATTCAGCATTTCTTTAACCTTTGGCTGGTCTGGGTTTATTTTCAGAGACCTTTCCCATGCGCTTTTTGCCTCTGTTTCTTTTCCGCAGCCTCTATATGCAATTCCCAGAAGGGTATATCCTTCTGCATCATTTGCAGAGAGTTTAACCAGCCTTTCCAATGTTGCCGCAGCCTCTGTCGGCTTATTGGCCTTCAAATAAACAATGGCGAGATTAAAGAGTGTCTCCGCATTATTAGAAGCATATTCCAGAGATTTCTTATATTCTTCTATCGCTTCCTTGAACTGACCATTATCATCGTATTTATTGCCGTATGCTTGATGCTCAATCGCCAGTTTTTCTGCTTCCTGTTTTGAAACGGCTGTTGTTTTTTCACCTGCATTTGCAGCGCCCATAAATATAAAGGAGATTATGCCGCATAACAATATGCCTTTTGTTAACCATTTCTTTATCATATAATTTCCCTCCTTGTTAGTAGTAATAATACCGAAATTTTATATCTCCATTTCTCAATTGTCAAGCAAAATCCACCTTGCTACTCCTGAATACCCATTGCCTTTCTGGCAGAAGGCGGAAGAAGTTTCTGCACAGCCTCATCCATAAGCTTTTCAGTTATAATTGTCTGGTTCCTTTCCCTTGCATAATCTTCAATAGCCTTCTTTGCCATACCTTTTGCAAAGGGAGGAACCTTTTCCAATCTCTTCAAGACATCGTCAGCCCATTCTATGACAGATGTGGAATCTGATTGCTTCTTAATAATATCGTCGGGGTTAAACCCTCTTCCACCCATAAAAACACTGCATGGCACAAGCCTTAAAAGATTTTCCGCATTGCTCCCCATATCCGACTCAGGCACATGGTGAAGGCCAAAACGGCCGATAACCAGAAGCGCTGGCCTTGTCATATGGATATGCTTAAGTATCTCGTTGTATACCTTTCCTGCCAACAGCGTTGTTTTTATCTCCAACCCCCTTGCCTGTGCTATTTGGGCCGCAGTATCCAGATAGCCCTGATATAATTTTGCCATGCCCTTGTCTATAATCTCATCGTGAAGTTTTTCCTGCTCTTTGAATTTAAAAACCTTTGCAGCTTCTTCTGAAATGGCATCTGCAATATTTTTAAACGCCGTCTGATGAAAGTATGGGTCAAACGCAGCTACCGCCTCTATTTCACAGCCGAATGCCTTTTGAAAACCAAGGGCAACCATCAAACCCCAGTAGGAGTATGCGCTTCCATCTATGGCAACGAGGATGTTCTTCAAGATTTCGGATTTAGGATTTGAGATTTGAGATTTAATAATGAGGGTATCTTGTTTCGTCTTTCTTGCTACCCGTTCACAGACGCCGCCTATGATGCTGTTTTCCACAACACCCATGCCAAGGCTGCCCATTACCGTTAAATCATAGTTGCCCTCTTCTATCTCCTTTAGTATCTCTACAAAGTTTTTGCCTTCTCTGTTTTTACGAAAACAGGAGACTTTAACTTCCACACATCTCTTCTCAAACCTGTCTAAATAGGAATCAGAAATAATACCAAGCCCTTTGGATATCAGGCTCTCATGTATATCCCTCTGCCGTTTTAGTATTGCCTCCGATTGATATCTCTCAGGCAAGCCGGATTCCATATCCATAAATCTGGTCTCATGAAGCCTGGCAGCATAAACATGGCAGCCTGTAAGTGTCGCCTTGTATGCGCTGGCAATAGCAATGGCAGCCTCCATACCATAATCAGAATATAGGGAATTGTCTAGCGCTGTAAGAATCTTTTGAAACATAATTCACATCCTCAGTTTAATAGACACATCTTCTGCTATTTATCCATTACTCTTTTCACCTGAAATTGTCATTTCGACCGAAGGGAGAAATCTTAAAGATTCCTCACTCCGTTCGGAATGACAACCAAAACCCAAATTTCATCCCCCTTTGTGAGCCAATAGCTCATGAGGGTTTCATAATGCACATTCAATGGATAAGCACAACATAATGGGAAAAGTACCCAAAGGTCAAAATACTTTTATTTTGCGTTTTATTAGAAAATTTAAACCCCACCATCTTTTTTTACATATATCTCTTTTGTAATGTCATAATCTATTGCCAATGAAGTTTCGCCAATTTCTATAACAAAAGACGGCCTTTTCTGATGAAGCCTTATAATGCTCCCGGGAACAATACCAAGGGAGCCAAGTCTGTCTAACCTGGAGTGAGAGCTTGGTATAATAAAAACTATCCTGCCGCTCTGTCCTATCTCCATATCCTTTAATGGCTGAACAAGCGGCTTTACATCCACCTTAAATTTGTTGCAGCATTCCCCTCTTGGTATAGGAAGCCCATGCGGACATCTCGGCGGATGGCCTAACAATGTGCATATGCTGTCAGTAACAATGGGCGAAAGAGAGTGTTCAAAATTGCATGCATTCTCCTCTATTTCCATGTCTTCTTTTATTTCCAGAACATCAGTTAAAAGCCTCTCTGCAAGCCTATGCCTCCTGACCGTTGCCTCTGCCAGCTTTTCACCTTTTGCCGTAAGCGCAATCCTGCTGTTATCTTTTATATATACAATTCCATCGTTTTCCAACTCCTGTAAAATTGCCGTGTTGGCTTTTGCCTCTTTAACCTCCGCTATGCTCAAAAGGTCGGCAATGCTGTCATTCCCAGATTCTCTTTGCGTCCACACAAATTCTAAAATCTCCTCTACTACCTTTTGGTCTATCATAGTGTCTCCCTTAATAAATTTACGATTTTATATTTTAAATTGTAATTCGTAAATCTTAAATCGTAAATTATAGCTTTACCTCCAACATCCTTAAGATAAAATTTAACACCCCGCCAACCATTATTGCAAAAGGAAATATAAATACACTCATCCATACTGCGGCCATAAGCCCCCTCTCTTTGGCTATCATAAAGAAATTTGCTATACACGGAATAAAGAGAGTTATTGTAACGAGGCTGACAACAACCTGAATCGGATTTAACAGACCGTCCTTCTGCAATATAAGAAGCCCTGCTGCACCATAGTCCCTTCTTAAAAAGCCAATGATAAATGCCCCTGTGGCCTTGGCAGGCAAATCAAGGAAATTAACAACAACAGGCGCTGTAATCCTTTCCAACACATTTAATATTGCCAGCTTATCCAGTATGAACAAAAACAGCGTCCCGAGGATAAAAAGAGGCACGGCCTCTCTTAAATACCATTCTATCCTTACAAGGGTTTTAATGAGTATATTGGAGAATTTGGGAATCCTTATAGGCGGTATCTCCAGCAGAAAATCCGATGTCTCGCCAGAAATAATCTTTGATGCAAGAAAACCTACCATAAACATAATAAAAACTATAACACCTCCCCACCACAGTGTCGCCTTGAAAGACAACCCGCCAAGCATACCAAGTATTACCCCAAGCTGTGCAGAACACGGCACCCCGAGGGCCAGAAGCAGGGTTACAAGTATCCTTTCTTTTTTTGTCTCCAATATCCTTGTGGTCATTGTAGCCATTGTATCACAGCCCAGGCCGAGAACCATGGGAAGCACTGCCTTGCCGTTGAGACCAATAAGTTTGAATATCTTATCAACCATTACCGCAAGCCTCGGGAGATAACCTGAATCTTCAAGCAAACCGAAGAATATAAAAAAATACCCTACAATAGGAAGAATAATTGCAATGGCATAGGTGAGCGCCATTGTTACGAGACCATACGGCCCGACTATCAACTCATGCACAATCTCTATTGGCACTGTGGCCTTAACAACCCTTGACACCCATGGATTGAGATACTCGCCAAATACAACCTCTTCTAAAAAGTCAACGCTGGTTCCTGCCCCAAACTGTCCAACAAACGCATACATTAAATATAAGATGGCAAGCAAGATAGGAATACCGGCAACAGGGTGCATTGACCACTTGCCTATAAATCCGGCCAATCGCCCGCCGCTTGCAGGTTCTATGGTCACAACATCCGCCACAACTCTGTCGACCATCTTTAGCCTCTCTATATTCAATATATAGCTCAAGGGTTCTGTATATCCGGACTGAATATTGTAGCGAATATCTTCTACCTTTTTAATTTCTCCCTCAGAAAGATTCTTGTGCAGCCAGCTGTTGAGAGTTTCATCGCCTGAAAGCAGCATTAAGGCAATAGCCCTCCTGGATATAAACATCTCTGGAAGCAATCCCTCAATGACTTGCACTGCATCCTCTATATCTCGGGTATAATCTATTTTAAAATTAGATAACCTTTGAGAGGAGACCGTCTTAGCCAGGTTATCTATCCCACGTCTCTGGGTTGCAATGGTTGGAACTACATCTATTCCCAACAGCCTGGATAGTTTGGGTATATTTACCTCCCACCCCCTGCTCCTTGCCTCATCTATCATATTCAGTGCAAGCGAAAAAGAAAGCCCAAGCTCTGCCAGTTGAATGGATATAAGAAGCGCCCTTCTTAAATTCTTTGTATCAGCCACCTGTATTACACTATAAGCTTTCTCGTTTAATAATATATCCCTTGTAACCCGCTCATCTTCAGACATAGGCACAATGCTATTTACACCAGGGGTATCTATTACAGTATATTTTACACCCTCCAGAGAGGCTCTGCCCCTGCTTACCTCAACAGTTGTCCCTGGATAATTTGACACAGTGACGTATCTGCCTGTCAATGCGCCAAAGATGACGCTTTTGCCAACATTGGGATTGCCAACAAGGATAAGCCGTTTGGCGCCTTCCTCTGTCTTTATATTATTATGTTCGTGCATACTAAAATTAACTCAAAACTCAAATGTCAAAACTACAACCTTAAAACTCAAAACTTTTTAAACCAGTTTTAAGGTTTTAAGTTTTAAGTTTTGAACTATTCAAATGATAACAAAAATCATTTTCAATATCAACATAAAAAAACTAACTACTGCATTTTGAGCAAAAACCGTATAATTCCAATTTGTGATTTGTCACAGTAAATCTCAGCTTTTCGGCTATTTCCTTTTGCATATGCTCTATCTTCTGACTCTCAAATTCTACAATCTTCCCGCATTTAACGCAGATGCAGTGGTCATGGTGGCTGTCATCGGGTATGTGCTCATACCTTGTCTGCCCATCGCCAAACTGCCTTTCAATGGCAATGCCGCACCCTGTTAAGAGCTTCATGGTTCTATAAACCGTTGCATACCCAACCTTGGGGTTTGTGCGCCTGACCCTCTTGAGAAGCTCTTCAAGATTTATGTGAGTGTTTGTCTTAAAAAAGGTAGCTATGATGTCATTTCTCTGAGTAGTAGATTTGAGGCCCTTTTCGTGCAGATATTTTTGGAGAAGTTCTTTCTTGTCCGCTAATTTCATAGGAATTTACGATTTACGATTTTAGATTTACGATTTGGGGTTTTAATTCGTAATTCGTAATTCGTAATTCGTAAATCTAAAATTAAAAATTGGAGCGGGCGACGGGATTCGAACCCGCGACCCCGACCTTGGCAAGGTCGTGCTCTACCAGCTGAGCTACACCCGCAATACCGATTTACGAATTACGATTTACGAATCGAAAAATAGAAATTTTTTTCCATTTTTTCATTTTCTGCTTTCTTTTGAAATCGTAAATCTAAAATCGTAAATCTTTTATGCCGCCTTTTTCTTCTGCTTTGCTGGATATACTGCTCTCTTCCGTGATACAGGTTTTTTTGCCTTATCTTTTTTACCTTCGCCTTCTTCAATCAGTTCAAGCAGCGCCATGGGACTTGAATCGCCTGGTCTGACATCTGCATGAAGTATTCTTGTATAGCCGCCGTTTCTATCTTTATATTTAGGAGATATTTCCTCAAAAAGCTTTGTTACAACGGCCTTGTCTCTCATAAAGGCTATTGCCCGCCTCCTTGCAACCATATCCCCTTTTTTGCCAAGCGTAATCATATTTTCAACCTTGCTTCTTAATTCTTTAGCCTTCGGCAATGTTGTTCTTATTCTTCCGTGTAAGAAAAGCGAATTGACCATATTAGCCATCATACATCTTAAATGGCCAACCGCTCTGTCAAATCTTTTTTCATCTCTATTGTGTCTCATAAGTCGCTCCTCTCCATTGCAAATTGAAGATTGTAAATTTTAAATTGTAAACTTAAACATTCTTAATTTTGCATTTTGCAATCTGCATTTTTCATTTTGCAATTGCCCGTCACCATCAGGGCTTATACTGTTTCTTTTTTCTCTAATGACATCCTATCCAATTCCTCTCGGGATGGAAAGTTATCCAACTTCATGCTGAAATTAAGACCCATACTGATAATCATATCTTTTATTTCGTTTAAGGATTTTCTGCCAAAATTCTTTGTCTTTAACATTTCCTGCTCCGTCTTCTGTACCAACTCCCCTATATATTTTATATCGGCGTTCTTAAGGCAGTTGGCTGAACGGACAGAAAGCTCCACCTCATCCACTAATCTGAAAAGATTTTCATTTAAAACAGACTGTTTCTCCTCCGCCTCTTCTTCAGCCTCAAACCTTTCTTCTGCCTCCACAAATGGTATAAAAATACTCAGTTGGTCTTTAAGTATTTTAGCTGCAAAACCAACTGCATCCTGAGAGCTTACAGCTCCTGTAGTCCAAACTTCCATGGTAAGCTTGTCGTAATCAGTCCTCTGCCCTACCCTTGCATAACCCACATTGTAATTCACCCGTATGACAGGAGTAAATATAGCATCAATAGATATAGTGCCTATGGGCTGATTCTCTTCCTTATTTCTTGCAGCCTGGACATAACCTTTCCCTGTCTTTACAAGCAACTCTGCGTCCAGCTTAGCATCCTTGTCAAGTGTGGCAATATGCAACTCTGGATTTAAAATCTCAACTGTTGAATCACAGATTATATCCCCTGCCTTCACATCCGCCTCGCCTTTTGCCTTTATCCTGATAGTTTTATGACCATAACCATGCAGCCTGATTTTTACCTGTTTCAGATTCAATATAATATCCGACACATCCTCTTTCACTCCAGGGATAGAAGAAAACTCGTGTAGGGCGCCGGTAAATTTAGCAGAAACAATGGCGGCGCCTTGTAAAGAAGAAAGCAGTATTCTCCTCAGTGAATTGCCTATAGTGATGCCAAATCCTCTCTCCAGAGGTTCAGCTGTAAATTTGCCGTAAGTGTTGGTCAAGGTATCCTTATCAACCTCTAATGTTTTAGGTTTAATCAGATCCCGCCAATTTTTTTGCATATATCCCCCTTTCAAATTTCAGTTTTGAAATTTGAAATAATTTTATCTAGAATACAGTTCAACTATGAATTGTTCTTGAACAGGCATGGTTATATCTTCACGTTTAGGCAGCGATTTAATAACCCCTTTGTAGCGTGCCTTATCGAGCTCCAACCATTGAGGAACGCCGCGTCTTTCTACAGTTTCCAACGCCTCATTAAATCTTGCCTTGCCCCTGCTCTTTTCTTTAATTTCTATCATCTCTCCTGGTTTAACAAGATATGCAGGAATATTCACCTTTTTACCATTTACCAAAAGATGGCTGTGCATAATAAGTTGCCTGGCATCGCTTCTCGAGTCGGCAAATCCAAGCCGATAAACAACATTGTCTAGTCTCCTTTCCAAAAGGGAAAGGAGGTTTTCGCCTGTAATACCGCGCAGCCTCTCCGCTTTTTTAAAGTAACCATGGAATTGCCTCTCCATTAAACCATAGACTCTTTTAAGCCGTTGTTTTTCTCTAAGCTGCTGGGCATATGCGGTAGCCTTTCCTCGTCCCTGGCCATGCTGGCCAGGAGCATAACTTCTTCGCTCAAAGGCGCATTTATCGGTATAACACCTGTCACCCTTGAAAAAGAGCTTCATC
This sequence comes from Deltaproteobacteria bacterium, assembly GCA_016219285.1. GTDB lineage: Bacteria > Desulfobacterota > GWC2-55-46 > UBA9637 > UBA9637 > JACRNJ01. The sequence goes on along the minus strand of JACRNJ010000073.1, from coordinate 14,520 downwards.
CCTTCTCTTCTACACATCTTACATACAGATTCAATATATCTTCCCAAAGCTTCCTCCCTTGTCGCTTCGCTTCATTGCAAAATGCAAAGTGCAAATTTTAAATTGAAAAATATCCTTAATTTTGCATTCTGCATTTTGCAATTTTCAATTTACAATTATTATTTAAACCCTTCTTCTCTTAGGCGGCCTGCATCCATTATGCGGAATAGGGGTCACATCTTTTATAAGGCTTATGTTAAGTCCAGCGGCCTGAACCGACCTGAGCGCAGCCTCTCTGCCTGCTCCAGGTCCATTTATATAGACATCAACGTTTCTTACACCATACTCCATAGCCTTTTTTGCGGCAGCTTCAGCGGCAACTTGAGCAGCAAACGGAGTCCCTTTTCTGGAACCTTTAAAACCATGGCTCCCTGCGCTGCTCCACGCAATCACGTTGCCGCTATTATCTGTTATAGTAATTATGGTATTATTAAAAGTAGACTGTATGCTGGCAATACCCTTTGATGCTACTTTTTTTTCTTTTTTAATCTTTGCCATGACACCCCCATTTACGAATTACGATTTTAGATTTACGATTTCAAAAGAAAGCAGAAAATGAAAAAATGGAAAAAATTTTCTATTTTTCAATTCGTAAATCGTAAATCGTAAATTTATTTTTTATTCCGCCTTTCTTATTGCTATACTGGCCTTACGCGGTCCCTTTCGTGTCCTGGCATTGGTATGTGTCCTTTGTCCCCTGACCGGCAACCCTCTCCTATGCCTGAGTCCCTTGTAAGAACCAACATCCATAAGCCTCTTGATATTCATAGCAACCTCTTTTCTAAGGTCGCCCTCCACCTTAAAATCTCTGTCCAATATCTTTCTTATATTGGCAATCTGTCCCTCTGTAAGATTCTGTGTTCTGGTATTAGGGTTTACCTCTGCATCTTCAAGAATCTTCTTGGAAGCAGTTTTACCCACTCCGTATAAATAGGTGAGAGCTATTTCTATTCTTTTATTTTTAGGTAAGTCTACCCCTGCTATTCTGGCCAATTTTACCTCCCTTTACAAATGTCGATTTACGATTGACGATTTTCGAATTACGCATTAAATTCGACATTCGGAAATCGCAAATCGAAATTATCCCTGTCTTTGCTTATGCTTTGGATTATTGCATACAACCCTAACAACTCTTTTGCGCACTACCACTTTGCACTTATCGCATATCTTTTTAACAGAACTTCTAACTTTCATTTTTATATTCCTCTATAGCTTTTGATTTTTTACTGTTTATTGCCTACTGCTCGCTGCTTACTGTTATTTACTTTACTCTATATATTATCCTGCCCCTCGTAAGGTCGTATGGCGAAAGCTCAACAGTAACCTTATCTCCCGGCAAAATTTTTATAAAATGCATCCTCATTTTTCCGGAAACATGCGCCAGCACTACATGCTTATTTTCAAGTTCTACCCTAAACATAGCATTTGGCAGGGTTTCAATTACAGTGCCTTCTACTTGTATCGCCTCTTCCTTAGACATACATTCCTCATAATTTACTCAAAATGTACGGACCATTTTCAGTTACAGCCACCGTATGTTCAAAATGCGCTGAAATACTGCCATCCTTTGTAACAGCTGTCCAACCGTCATCCAGAATAACTATATCGCTTCCACCGGCATTTATCATAGGCTCTATTGCAAAAACCATTCCTGCCTTCAGCCTTGCCCCTCTTCCAGGGACTCCAAAGTTTGGAACCTGCGGAGCTTCATGCAGTTCCCTGCCTATCCCATGCCCAACAAATGCCCGTACTACTGAAAAACCATTCTCTTCTACATAACTTTGAACAGCATAAGATATATCAAAAAGCCTGTTGCCAACGTAAACCTTTTCTATCGCCCTTGATAATGCTGTCTCAGTAACATCTATTAATCTACTGGCCTCTTCTGATATCTTACCTAGTGGTATCGTTATAGCAGCATCGCCATAATAACCATCACACTCAACACCTATATCTATGCTCAGTATATCACCTTCTATTAGAACCCTATTTGAAGGCATGCCATGAACAACCTCTTCATTCACTGAAACACATATGCAATACGGATAACCTCTGTAACCTTTGAAAGCTGACCTGACTTTTCTTTTCTTTAGCTCTGCCTCGCACAATTCTTCAAGCTCTATAGTTGCAACCCCAGGCCTTGCAGCGCCTTTTATAACAGCAATAATTTCAGCAACAACCAGGTTGCTCTTCCTCATCTTTGCTATCTCATCAGGAGACTTGAGGACTATTGTTTTACTTTCTTTCATCCCGTTAGAAAACCCCAGCCGGAAAACTATTAATAGACACATTCGCACATGCGTAGATTAAAACATTTTCTAACGGGATTCAATGGCATTTACTATCTTCTCTGTTATCTCCTTAAATCCTCCAACACCACCTATTGCAACAAGAAGCCCTTTTTTCTTATAAAAATCTGTAAGCGGCGAGGTCTGTCCTTCATAAACCTTCAATCTATCCTCAATTGTATCTTCTTTATCATCATCTCTCTGATATATCTCACCCTTGCATTTATCGCATATTTTATCTTCAATAGAAGGATTAAAAATAATATGATAGCCCTCTCCGCAATTTCTGCACACCCTCCTGCCGCTAAGTCTCTTTACAATCTCCTTATGCGAAACCTCTATGTTTATTACCTTGTCTATTTTTTCCCCCAACCCTCCCAGCATCTTTTCAACAACCTCTGCCTGTGTGATGTTCCTCGGAAAGCCATCGAGTATGAAACCTGTCTTACAGTCGTCCATTGTAAGTCTTTCTGCAACTATCTCCACCACAAGATTATCAGGCACCAATGCCCCTTTATCCATAAATGATCTGACCTTTATGCCAAGTGGCGTCTTATCCCTTACAGCAACCCGCAGTATATCGCCTGTAGAAATCTGCGAAATACCGTATCTGGCTGCAAGGCTTTTGGCTTGGCTCCCCTTTCCAGCCCCAGGCGGTCCGAGGAGGATAAGATTTAACATCTACCCTCTCCTGCCTTTGAGTCTGCCTGTTTTGAGAAGGCCGTCGTACGATCTAGCCAACACATGTGATTCTATTTGCTGAGCGGTATCCAGTGCAACACCCACAACTATCAAGAGAGAAGTACCTCCAAAATAGAATGGAACATTCCACCAGCCTATTAAAAATGACGGAAGGACGCATACAACCGCAAGATAAATTGCTCCCCAGAGCGTCAGTCTTGTAAGAATTTTATCTATATGCTCGGCTGTATTAGCCCCTGGCCTTATACCAGGAACAAAACCGCCGTATTTTTTCAGATTTTCAGCCACATCATTAGGATTAAACTGGATTGCAGTATAAAAATATGTAAAAAATATTATCAGCCCGGCATAAAGGGCATTATAAATACCCCCTGTGGGGTTAAGACCATTTGCAATACTTTTAAGCCACGGTAGGTCTATAAAATTAATAGCAGTAGCCGGAAATATAATTAAAGAAGAAGCGAATATAGGCGGTATAACACCTGCCGAATTTACCTTCAATGGGATATGACTGCTCTGCCCGCCATACATCTTTCTCCCAACCATTCTCTTTGGATATTGTATCTGGATTCTCCTTTGTCCCAACTCCACAAAAATTATAAAGGCAATAACACCGACCATCATAACAACCAATAACAGAACAAATAAAAAATTCATCTCACCTGTCTTTACAAGACTGAAGGTGTTGCCAACAGCTGTAGGAAATTGCGCTACAATGCCGGCAAATATGATTAACGATATGCCGTTGCCTATCCCTCTCTCGGTTATCTGCTCGCCAAGCCACATTATAAAAGCGGTCCCTGCTGTCAGTGTTATGATAGTCACAATCCTGAAGCCCCAGCCAGGCATTTGAACAACTAATTCGCCAGCAGGGCCTTTCATGCTTTCAAGACCTATGCTTATACCAAGCCCCTGTATTAAACTCAGAGCGACTGTTCCGTATCTGGTATACTGGGTTATCTGTTTTCGGCCTGATTCACCCTCTTTTGAGAGTTTTTCCAGATGTGGTACAACAACTGTAAGAAGCTGTATAATAATGGAGGCGCTTATATACGGCATTATACCAAGGGCAAAAACCGAAAACCTCTCCAGCGCCCCGCCTGTAAACATCACAATAAAATCCAGAAGTGTTCCCTTTGCCTGATTGAAAAAACCAGCCAGAGCCTGGGCATCTATTCCTGGCGTAGGAATAAATACACCAATCCTGTATACAACCAGAAGAAGAATAGTAAACAGTATACGGCGGTTAAGTTCTGGGATTCTACCTATATTTTGAATGCCGCCTGCCAATTATACTACCTCTGCCTTTCCACCGGCTGCCTCTATCTTCTTTATGGCTGCAGCAGTAAACTTATCGGCCTTCACCGTCAAGGAAATTGTTATTGCGCCGTCGCCTAATATTTTGACACCGCCTTTTACATTCTTTACAATACCTTCTCTAATAAGCCGCTCTCTGTCAATTACATCTCCTTTATTAAAAACAGATAGCTTTTCCACATTGACAACATTATATATTTTCTTAAATTTACTGGTAAATCCTCTCTTTGGAAGCCTTCTGTGAAGAGGCGTCTGACCGCCTTCATATCCAAGTTTTGTGCTCCCGCCTGTCCTTGCCTTTTGGCCCTTATGTCCCTTTCCTGATGTCTTACCCAGACCAGAGCCTTCTCCTCTGCCAACCCTTGTCTTTTTCTTTACTGCCCCTTTTGGAGCCTTAAGTCTGTTTAGCATTATTATTCCCTTTGTAGTAACTCAAACCCTTCAGGTTTGACGTTTTTTTTAAGGCTAAAACCATGAATTGCAATATTATCATTCAACCTTTTATGCTGTTCTGTAATGATAACCCTACGCATCTTGCCTTAGATACAGATTCAGGGCTCTTAAGCTGCATAAGGGCATTCATTGTAGCCTTTACCATATTGTGCGGATTAGTTGAACCGAGAGATTTTGTTAATACATCCTGGATACCTGATACCTCTAAAACCATCCTCACTGCTCCACCTGCTATAATCCCTGTTCCAGGAGACGCTGGTTTTAATATCACCCTTCCTGAGCTGTAATGACCGATAATTTCATGAGGAATAGTACGCGCTGCAAGAGGAAATTTCACCAGATTTTTTTTAGCCTGTTCTATTGCCTTTCTTATTGATTCAGGAACCTCATTTGACTTCCCCAAACCTACCCCAATATGGCCATTATTATCTCCCACAACCACTATGGCATTAAAGCTAAATCTTTTGCCACCCTTAACAACCTTAGCTACCCTATTGAGATAAACAACCTTATCCTTTAATTCCAATCCTTTTGAATCTATCATTGCCAAACTGCCTCCCTTTTCTTAAATTTTGATTTACGATTTTAGATTTACGATTTAACCGCTAAAATTCAAAAACCGGAAATCGACAATCGTAAATCTAAAATTTAAGTCCTGCCTCTCTTGCGCCATCTGCTACAGCTTTAATTCTTCCGTGATAGAGAAATCCTCCCCTATCAAAAACCACTTTATCTATGCCTTGAGAAATCGCCTCTTTTGCTATAAATTCCCCTATCTTTTTGGCTGCCTCTGTTTTTTTAATATCTTTAATTTTATTTTTAATGTCTTTACTTATGGTAGAAACTGCCACAAGCGTCTTGCCGGTAACATCTTCTATTATCTGGGCGTAGATATGGTTGTTGCTCCTATATACATTCAATCTTGGTCTTTCGGAAGCGCCTTTGATTTTTCTCCTAATCCTCCGTTTTCTTTTTAAGTGGCTCTCTTTTTTCTTTTCTATATTCATACAATAATTTACGAATTACGAATTGCGAATTACGAATTAAAAATAAAATCGTAAATCTAAAATCGTAAATCTACCCCCTTCTTTATTCTTAAGCCGCCTTGCCTCCGCCTGCAGCCTTTCCAGCCTTACCTGCTTTTCTTCTTACAACCTCTTCTGCATATTTTATACCCTTGCCCTTGTAAGGATCCGGAAGTCTGAATGCCCTTATCTCAGCTGCAGTATGGCCTAAAAGCTGTTTATCCACTCCTTTTAATATAATACTAGTCTGTTTATCTACTGCTGCAGTAATACCTTTGGGCAACGCATATTTAATCTGATGTGAATAACCAAGGCTCAAATTCAGCACACTACCCTGAACCTCAGCCCTGTAACCGACTCCAACAATTTCAAGGCTCTTTTGAAAGCCCTCAGTAACCCCTTGAACCATATTTGCCACCAAACTACGGGTCAAACCATGAAGCATTACTGTTTTCTTATCCTCTCCATTCCTTGTTATTGTTATTTCACTGCCAGAAACAACAGTTTTAAGTTCTTTACTTAAAGGCTGGACAAGACTACCCTTTGGCCCTTCAACCTTTATAACATCGCCATCAAGACTAACCTTAGCGCCTGCTGGAATAATTATATTCTTTTTACCTATCCTTGACATCTAAAACTCCTCCAAATAGAGACTATGGGCTATGGGTTTTTACCCACTGCCTCTTGCCTACTCTTTGTTTTTAATACACTGTGCAAATAACTTCTCCTCCAACACCAATCTCAACGGCTTTTTTATCAGTAAGAACCCCTTTAGATGTAGAAAGGATTGATATGCCGAGCCCATTTAACACCTTTGGAACATTGTCTTTTTTAACAAACATTCTGAGACATGGCTTGCTTATCCTTTTTATAGCAGATATGACGCCTTTCTTTGTTGCATCATATTTGATCTGAATTTTAATTATACCCTGCCTATTATCCTTGATAAGCGCATACTCTTTGATATAACCTTCTTGCTTCAATATCTTAGCTATCTCAAGCTTAAGATTAGATAAAGGTATTTCTACTTCCTTATGATTAGCACAATTGGCATTTCTTATTCGGGTAAGCATGTCTGCAATAGGGTCTGTAATAGCCATTTTTAAGCTCCTTTATAACTGCCGTTATTCGTGTCAGTTATCCGTGACCGTAAAAACAAAATTTTCATCTAACGGACACGTTGAACGGTCACACTTCACGGTCTCTCATTTACCAACTTGATTTAATAATTCCAGGAATTTCACCTTTTAATGCAAGTTTACGCAAACAGAGCCTGCACATCTTAAACTTTCTGTAATAAGCCCTGGACCTTCCACATAAAGGGCATCGGTTATATTCTCTGACTTTAAATTTATTTTTTCTGACAGCCTTTACTGCTAAACATTTTTTTGCCACAAAACCCCCATTTCAGTTATCAGTTACCAGTTATCAACTTTGGTTTTTCACTGATAACTGTTTACTGATAACTGTTCACTGTAATCTAAACGGCATTCCAAAATTCTTTAAAAGCGCCTTTGCCTCATTATCACTTTTTGCAGTAGTGACAAACGTTATATTCATACCTCTTATCTTATCTATTTTGTCATATTCTACTTCAAGAAAGATAATCTGCTCTCTAATACCGATTGTGTAGCTGCCCCTGCCGTCAAAAGACTTGTCAGATACACCCTTAAAATCTCTCACACGTGGAAGCGCAAAGTTAATAAATCTATCTAAAAATTCGTACATCTTGGCGCCCCTAAGGGTAACCATACAACCTATTGGCATTCCCTGTCTTAATTTGAATGATGCTATGGATTGTTTTGCCGTAGTTACAACTGGTTTCTGTCCTGTTATACTGGCAATATCCTGCACCGCATGGTCTACCACCTTGACGTTTTGAGTAGCCTCTCCAAGCCCAACATTCAAGACAACCTTTTCAAAACGAGGCACCTGCATGACATTTTTATACTTAAACTCTTTCATCATGCTTGGGACTATATTTTTATTGTATATATCTTTTAATCTGGCCATCACTTCTCCAAAGCCTCCCCACACTTTTTGCAGAGTCTCACCTTTTTACCGTTATCAAGAATCTTTTTCCCGGCGCGAACAGGCCCTTTACATTTATCACATATAAGCATTACATTAGGGATGGCCAACGGCGCTTCTTTCTCGATAATGCCACCCTGTTTATATTTGGAAGATGGTTTTGCATGTCTTTTTACCAGATTCAACTTTTCAATTAACACATGGCCTTTACCTGGAATAACCTTCATAACCCTGCCTGTCTTTCCCTGCTCTCTGCCTTTGATTATCATAACCTGATCGTTCTTTTTTATTTTATACCTGGTTAGCTGCATTGCATCTCCTGTCAATTATTTGCTATTTTAGATTTACTGTTTGGAATTTTAATTCATAAATCGTAATTCGTAAATCCAAATTATCTTTTCTACAGCACCTCCGGCGCAAGAGAAATAATCTTCATAAACTTTTTTGCTCTGAGTTCCCTTGCCACAGGGCCAAATATACGGGTGCCTACAGGCTCGTTGTCTTTATTTATAATAACAGCAGAATTCTCATCAAATCTTATATAAGAACCGTCAATGCGTCTTGTTTCTTTAACGGTACGGACAACAACTGCCCTTACCTTATCACCCTTTTTTACCTTAGCATTAGGAATTGCCATTTTCACAGACGCTGTAATAATATCTCCAATTACAGCATATCTCTTATTAGAGGCGCCTATAACACCTATGCACGCTATTCTTTTTGCACCCGAATTATCAGCCACATTAAGTATGCTTCTCATCTGAATCATAATCGCTGCGCTCCATTTTAGATTTACGATTTTAGATTTGTGATTTAAGACTTTAAATCGTAATTCGTAAATCGTAATTCGTAAATCATTCTTTCATCTTCCCTGCTTACTGCCTGCAGGGACAAGTATTTGATTTACACGCCATCTCTTTAATTTGCTTAATGGCCTCATCTCTACAATCTTCACCTTATCGCCCTCTTTACATTCAGCTTTTTCATCATGTGCCATATATTTAACCTGCTTCTTAATATACTTGCCATAAAGCGGGTCTTTAACAAGCCTTTCAACCGAAACCATCACAGTCTTTTTCATTCTGTTGCTTACAACAGCCCCTATTCTGCTCTTCTTTAAAACATTTTTTACATTGTCTGTCATAATCTTATGCCCTCTTTTCCATACTCTTTTCTTTAATAATAGTTTTTATACGAGCCATATCTTTTTTTAACTGGGATATCTTCATGGGATTATCAAGCCTGCCTGCTGCATGTTGAAGCCTTATATTAAAAAGTTCTTTAGATATCTCATTAAGCTTTAGCTTAATATCGTCCAAAATCATTTCCCTTATTTCTACAGCTTTCATACATGCTCCTCCCTATAAACAATTTTAGTTGGTAGGGATAATTTGTAACTTGCCAACCTAAAGGCCTCTTTAGCAATATCCTCTGTAACACCTTCCATTTCATAAAGAATCCTACCCGGCTTTATAACAGCAACCCAATCCTCAGGATTACCCTTTCCACTCCCCATTCTTGTCTCAGCAGGCTTTTTGGTAACAGGCTTATCAGGGAATACCCTTATCCATATCTTACCGCCCCTCTTTATAAACCGAGTTATAGCAATACGAGCGGCTTCTATCTCTCTGGTTGTAAGCCAGCCGCACTCTATGGCCTGAAGACCGTAATCGCCAAAGTTAAGCTCGGCGCCTCTTGTGGCTTTGCCCCTTCTCTTACCTCTTTGCTGCTTTCTAAATTTTGTCCTTTTCGGCATTAACATAAGTCAATTACTCCATTGACGAATTACGATTTTAGATTTACGATTTCGGATGTGGATTTTAAATCGTAATTCGTAAATCGTAAATCTACATCGTTCTTGCGGTAGTTGTCTCCTGTGGCATTATCTCTCCCTTAAATACCCATACCTTTACCCCTATTAGCCCATAAGTTGTCATAGCCTCTGCAAAGCCATAGTCAATATCTGCTCTAAGTGTATGAAGTGGCACCCTTCCTTCTCTATACCATTCTGTTCTTGCAATTTCACTGCCGCCAAGCCTTCCGGCACACATAACCTTTATCCCCTTCACACCAAGCTTGAGCGCAGTTGTCACAGCCTTCTTCATGGCCCTCCTGAATGCAACCCTTCTTTCCATTTGCAAGGCTATATTCTCGGCCACAAGCTGAGCATCGGTATCTGGTTTTCTAACCTCCTGGATGTCAATATCAAGCGCCTTCCCAGCAAACTTAACTACATCCTTTTTCAATATATCAATCTCAGAGCCTTTTTTACCTATCACTATGCCAGGCTTAGCTGTATGTATAATAATCTTGGTATTGCTAGCTGTTCTTTCTATATCTATCTTTGAAATGCTTGCATGTTTAAGTTTAGCCTTTACAAACTTCCTTATTTTTATATCCTCATGCAGGAATTTGGCATAGTCCTTTTCCCCATACCATCTGGAATTCCAGTTCTTGTAAATACCTACCCTAAAACCTATTGGATGAACCTTCTGGCCCAAAAATATACCTCCTTCTATAGATTTACGATTTAGAAATTGTTTTTAAATCGCAAACCGAAAATCGCAAATCAAAAATATCTACTTCTCATCTAATATTATAGTAATGTGGCTGCTTCGCCTTCTTATAATATTTGCCCTGCCCATAGCCTTTGCATGTGTCCTCTTCATAGTAGGGGCTTGATCAACATATGCTTTCTTTACATAAAGCGTATCCACATCCATCTTCTTTGTGTTCTCTGCATTTGCCACTGCGCTTTTTAAAATCTTATCAACAATTTTAGAAACTGCCTTTTTGGTAAAAGTCAAAGTCGCAATAGCCTCATCCACCTTTTTACCTCTTATAAGGTCTACCACAAGCCGCGCCTTTTGCGGGCTAACCCTTGCATATTTTGCAATCGCCTTTGATTCCATTTCTATACCTCTCTATTTATATAAACCTAATCTTTAAAATTAATACTTTGTAAATTTTTCATCTGCAATCACATATTGTCTTTATACTGCTTTATTATCACCTGCGCCAGAGACCTTGGTTTTTTTCTCTCCAGAGTGAGTGCGAAATGTCCTGGTAGGTGAAAATTCGCCCAGTTTATGGCCCACCATATTTTCAGTTATAAAAACAGGTATGAACTTCTTGCCATTATGAACAGCTATAGTATGGCCAATCATATCCGGGGTAATGGTAGAACGCCTGGACCATGTTTTAATAATCTTCTTGGCCTTTACTTCATTTGCCTGCTCTATTTTTTTTAGCAGGTGACCATCTACAAAAGGGCCTTTTTTCACAGAACGCGCCACTATTTCCTCCTTGACACTATATACTTATCTGTCTGCTTGCGTCTTCTTGTCTTAAAACCTTTTGCCGGAGTGCCCCAAGGGCTTTGAGGATGATTGCCGCCCTTGCTCTTGCCTTCTCCTCCGCCATGCGGATGATCTACAGGGTTCATTGCAACACCTCTGACTCTTGGATTTTTACCAAGCCATCTTGACCTGCCTGCCTTGCCTATGGTCACATTCTCATGGTCTATATTACCAAGCTGTCCTATGCTTGCATAACAATCCTGCAAAACATATCTAACCTCACCAGAAGGAAGTTTTACCTGAGCCATGCTCCCCTCTTTGGCCATGAGTTGGGCAAAACTGCCGGCGCTTCTCGCCATCTGCCCGCCGCCGCTTATCTTAAGTTCAATATTATGAATAAATGTTCCAAGTGGTATTGATTTTATAGGCATGGCATTGGCTGGTTTTATGTCCACACCCTCTCCTGCAAGAACAGTATCCCCAATCTTTAAGTCAAGCGGGGCCAATATATATCTTTTCTCTCCGTCGGCATAGCTGAGCAAGGCAATCCTGCTGGAACGATTTGGGTCATATTCTATTGCCGCAACCTTTGCAGGAACTCCTCTTTTATCACGTTTAAAATCTATAATCCTGTATGCCTTTTTATGGCCCCCGCCCATCCATCTGGATGTAACCCTGCCGTATGAATTTCTGCCACCCGTCCTTTTTAATGGTACAAGAAGAGATTTTTCCGGCCTTATCTTTGTAATCTCATCAAAGGTCAAGGTGGTTAGCTTCCTCATTCCTGGCGATGTTGGCTTATATGTCTTAATAGGCATTGTATTAATTTTAGATTTATGATTTTAGATTTTAAATCGTAATTCGTAATTCTTAAATCTAAAAATCCTCCTTATTTTATGTTCTTTATGTTCCTTCAAACAACGGTATTTTATCTCCATCTTTTAATGTAATATACGCCTTTTTCCTGGTTGGTTTCTTGCTAATATTCCTACCTGTCCTTTTAACCTTTCCAGGCACTCTCATGGTATTTACATCAAGCACCTTAACATTAAAAACCTTTTCAACCGCCTCTGCTACTTCGTTTTTATTAGCCTGTAAGTCCACCCAAAATACCACCTTGTTTGATTCAGCCCTCTGCATTGTGCTTTTTTCAGTGATAACAGGCGCCTTTAATATCTGATATATGTCCTTCACCCTGTTAGACCTCCCTCCACCTACCATTTCAATCCGGTTGTTTATCCCATTAGACTTGTTTAATACCACAAAAGTCTACCATGGTTCATTGAAGCAAATTTCTTTCAAGATGCTCTATGGCTGTTTTCGTTATTATCAAATCATCATAATGCAAAAGATCAAATACATTGAGCCCATTGACATTCAACAATTTAAAATCCTTCAAGTTTCTAACAGCTAATTCAAGATTTGGATTGGCGTTATCTATAATTATCAGTCCTCTGGTTGAGTTAATTTTTTTTAGAATTACAATAACATCTTTAGTCTTTGGTTCATTAATCAATATACTATCTAAAACCTTCAACTTCCCATCTTTTATCTTTAAAGCCAAACCTGACATAAGCGCAGCCTTGCTAACCTTCTTCGGCAACTTATATGAATAATCTCTTGGGTGCGGACCAAAAACTGTTCCACCATGTCTCCAGAGAGGTGAACGGTTTGAACCAGCCCTTGCCCTCCCAGTTCCTTTTTGCTTCCATGGTTTTACTCCACCACCAGAAACATTAGCCCTTGTCTTTGTAGAAGCTGTGCCGCTCCTTCTATTGGCCAATTGCATCTTTACAGTTTCATAAAACAAGTCTTGCTTTACTTGACCTGCAAAAATACCATCATTCAACTTAACATCTCCAACCTTTTGATTTTCTGAATTTACTATATCTATTATTGGCATCTCGGCACTCCATTTTATTAAAGCCAAAGGGTCAGGGATTCAGAGGGCACACTTTGACTCTATGACTCTATGACCCTTTAACACTATGACTCTTCTTCTTGGCCTTTCTTATCTCAATAATACTGTTTACAGGTCCTGGAACCCCGCCTTTAAGCAACACTATACCATCCTCTGTCCTGACAGCTACAATCTTAAGATTTTGGGTAGTTACTCTTTCATTCCCATAATGGCCGCCCATTCTCATCCCCTTATAAACTCTGGACGGATCAGAACTTGAACCTATTGAACCTGGCGCCTTGTTAAACATGGAGCCATGACTGCCTGGGCCTCCTGCAAAATTCCACCGTTTCATAACACCTGTAAAACCCCTTCCCTTTGTCCTCCCTGATACATCCACGAACTCGCCTGCCTTGAATATTGTTTCGCATGTTACCTTTTGACCTGCCTGATAGCTATCCAGCATCTCACCCTTAAATTCTCTTAGATGATAGAAACTCGATGTTTTTGCCTTTGCAAAACTACCTTGAATGGGTTTGTTCACACGTTCCTTCTTTTTTTCCACAAACCCAAGTTGAATAGAATCGTACCCGTCATTGGCCTTATTCTTCTTCTGTATCACAAAACAAGGGCCGGCCTTTATTACGGTAACAGGAATTACTTCTCCATCCTTGGTGAATATTTGTGTCATTCCAAGCTTCTTTCCTAACATCCCGTTTAACATTGCTTAATACCTACTCTCTTATTTATAGTTTGCAAAAATTCATGCTCAAAAATTGCCCAGATGCGCCGTAGTTTACCGATTTATCGACGCTTTTAAAGACACCCATAAATGGGCAAGCTACAGATGTCAGCATCGCGGCGACGAAGACAACAAAGCGGGGCGCCCAGCCAGAGGCTGGGTCTGGTATTTTTCAGCACGAATTTACGCATTAAGCTTTATCTCCACATCCACACCAGCAGGCAAATCCAGTTTCATCAAAGCATCAATAGTCTGTTGGTTTGGTTCAACTATATCCATCAATCTGTTATGCGTTCTCATTTCAAATTGCTCTCTGGACTTCTTATCAACATGCGGCGAACGAAGCACACAATATTTATTTATCTGTGTTGGCAGCGGTATAGGACCTTTTATATTGGCACCTGTCCTCTTGGCTGTTTCCACAATCTCTTTGACAGAGTGGTCCAGCAATCTATGATCGTATGCCTTTAGCCTTATCCGTATCTTCTGATCTTTCATGTCGCTTCGCTCCATTAGAAAATGAAAATTGCAAATTCTAAGTTGCAAATTCTAATTGTTTTTCCCTTTTGCAATTTGCATTTTGCATTTTTCAATTTGCATCTATGCTATTATCTTTGTTACCACGCCTGCGCCTACTGTCCTTCCGCCTTCTCTTATGGCAAATCGGAGTCCTTCGTCCATTGCTATGGGCATGATAAGCTCTACTTCAAGGCTTGTATTGTCT
>JACRNJ010000072.1 GCA_016219285.1 Deltaproteobacteria bacterium | reverse complement strand
GGCATCTTTTTACTCTTTGCCCATGCGTCTATTGTTATCTGCTCTTTTTCTGTCAATATAATGGTTTCTGCTACTCTACACATAAAACCATTATACATAGTATTTTACATAAGTAAAGTTATTTATGTAACACTACACTAGCCCCTTCCCAATCTGTCTTGCCGACTGTAGCAACTTTGATTCTTAAACCATGAGCCACTTCCTGTTTGGTCTGAGTGCCGTCCTCGCTCTCTGCCTCATTCAATAGCTTTGTGTCTATTCTCATTGTAGGCTGAAATGATTCTGTATTTCCAAGCATCTCAGGAAAAAGCCCGCCGCCTAAAAATATCCTTTGCTTTTTTGTTTTTGAATCTGAAATCTCAAATCTCAAATCTGAAATCTTCTTTTCCCCACTGATATATTCATATATAAGCTCTGCGAGGTCAGTATTGTCGCACACACATATCATCACAGGCGGTACAGGCTGTTTGTCCCTCCTGAAATCCTCAAAGGTCTTCTTCCATTCGCTCGCCAATGTTGCTAAAGCCCCTTCTGCCTCTCTAAAGATTGATTCCGGCTTTGGCTTTCTTCTTTGTGTTGCCATCTCTGAAGCGGGCAGGGATTCATTTATCGTTTTCCATAACTGGAAATATTTTGGGACAGGCTGCCCGGAATTATCATCCACAGGCACACGCGGAATTTTCACAATCCCGCTTTCAATCGCATCAACCAAACCAAAATCGGATGTCAACCACGGCAGAGGCGAGCCTTCGGGGTATCCGCTTCCCTGAATGTAAAAAGGTGTTGCAGAAAGGTCAACGCAAAAATTTATCTTCCTTGCGAAATTTATCTTGTCCAGCCCGCCAATCCAGACAGTTGCCTCTTCTTTTTCCTCTTTGAGTTTCTTTACCTCTTCAGCCGTAATTTGAGATTTCAAATCTGAAATCTCAAATTCCTTCGGCCTATATGCATGATGCGCCTCGTCATTAAATACAAGGATATTTTCTTTTCCGCCAAGCTCCTTCAATACCCTGCTACAAAAAGCCTTCTCGCTTTCCACCCCTCTCTGAATAACGCTTCTCCTTCTGCTGTCATCAACAGGCAAGAATGCGTGCCAGTTTGTTACAAAGAAATTCCCTTTTGTGAGCATATCCATGATTGAACGCGGCACAATGTCAAACTTATCGTAATAATTATTTGGCTTTGAAGGGATTAAAACCTGAAGCCTTTCATTTATTGTCCGGTTAGGGCATACAAAAAGGACAGCATCAGAAAATCTTTTATCCTGTCTGTATTGCGCTTTGTTTATAACAAACCATGCTGCAAGCATAGCCATTACAATTGTCTTTCCAGAGCCTGTTGCCATCTTGCAGCCATAACGTGTCAAAGGCTTATATCCTTTTGCAATATCACTCTCAAGGGGGACATCAGGAGGGATGGTTATTCCTTTCGGATTTTTGGGAAGTATCTCGGTAAGGTAGATTATCGTCTCAGCAGCCTCAATCTGGCAGAAAAATAATTTACTTTCCCTTTCAGGAGAATTCCAGTGCTGAAGCAGTCTTTCGGTAACACTTGTAGCGCCTTTGTATCCTTGCTCACGCCACTCTTTCACCTTCTGGCGGATTTTATTTACAAGCTCAAGCTCCTTGAACTGCTCCTCAACAAACAGACCAATCTGTGCATCAGGTCTTTTGCCTGTGCGAAAATAATATCCCGCAGGCCGCCTTCCGGACATCCTTTTCGGCTGCCCTTCCTCATAAATCCAGTATTCCCTTGGCGCCTCAAAGGGATTGTTTATTATTGGCTCATCAACAGCTAATGACATGGTTTATAGGTTTTCTATAGGCAATAACATAGAATGCGCCTGTCTCTTACCAAATCGTTGAGACAATACCTGACTCACGCAAGGTTTCATCTTTTGTAATCAAAGATGCATTGTGCCATAGAGCCGTCGCAACTATTAGTCTGTCATGCATCTCCATATCTGCTTCAATTTTATTAGCAGTTCTCAATATCTCTGTATTTAATGGGACAATTTCAAAGTTTTCGCTTTCTTCAATTCTATTAAGCGTATCTTCAAAAGAAAGCGTAATCCTGCCTTTTCTTGCTATGAACATTATTTCAGCCAGAACAACAGCGGGAACGAATATGATTCCTTTTTCTTCAGACGGCTGAAAAGCTTGCAGGGCTTTGTTGCTCAACCGGCTGTCGTCTGTAAAGTACCAGACAAGCGAATGGGTATCGGTTATATAGTCCATTAGACACCCCTGCTTTTTTCATATGGGAAAAGTGATTTCTTGGCTTCAGTAAATAGGAACTCATCAATCTGACTGCCTTTCCAGATTCCTCTTAATGAAGTCCTTTTCCCTGTCCTTTTTGCGCCTGTAGTAATTTCCCCTGTCAACAAATGAATAATCTTGTAAATATTCCCCAACTTGTCATCAGGGATTTTTTCGATTTCCTGCAATATCTTTTCCTTATAATTCGTCTGCATCTTAACCTCCTTTCCGATATGTTATTATCTCATAATTCATCATTGACTGCCCTGTCAATTTACCGCCGTCGGCATTCGCAAAGGCGCAGATTACCTTGAGATATTCATCCCGCCAGACTGATTACCCCACCTCCCTCACCACCATAACCTCATTTCCTCTGTGGTCAATGACCTTGACAGCGATTCGTTTTTCTTTGCCGAGTTTAAATGGCAGGGATTGGGTGCTGGTGAGGAGCTCAAACTTATCTTCGTCTATTGTTGCCTTCAATGCCCTCTTTAATTTGTCCCATGCAGTTGAGTCAGGGAAGAATGCCTGAGATATGCAGAAGGCGCGCTTGTCATAATCTGTATCAATAAACCATGCGGCAATCCTGTTGCCGTTATCTGAATAGACCTCGCCTGTCAATGGGTCGTAGATGTCAACGCCTTTGAGGATTACTTCGTATTCAGGATTTGAAATTTGAGATTTGAGATTTGGGATTTTCTTTATCTCAATATCAGGTTCGCCGAATACTGTAAACAACTGGCTTGAGGCTGTTGTCTTGAGCAAATCACCCACAAGCACATCTGGTCTGATATGGGAATAAAAGACCTTTACCTTTGGATGTTTCACATCCATTGCTGATGAATCGAAGGCAAAGCCACAGAAGATTATGCCGTTATATCCATTGATGTGAGCCTCACGGATACCCTCCTGAACCTGTCCTACAGTAACAGGGCCATGCGGAGGCCCAAAAGATACGGCTACTTTCTTGATGCCATTTTTTTCAACAGGTTCGCCTTCAGCGTGGATGAAACCGCTTCTCACGGATATAAGATTTTCAAATTTCATCTTTTTGTTGCCGGGAAAGGTTACGCCGTCTTTGCGGAGAAGTTCTATGAGGGTATGGACATGGTTGTCGGCTTCCACTCTGATGCTACATGAATCTAATCTGTCATTCCCGTGCAAACGGGAATCCATGTTTTTAGCCTTCCGGATTCCTGCTTTCGCAGGAATGACATTTTCTACTGAAAGTGCCTTTACCTCAGCCTCATAATTCGCATCAGCAAAATCCAAAGTAGAATGCTGTGGTATGCCTTCAACAGTCAATGGGCCTGCAACCCTAATCCTTTTTCTGTCAATCTCAGGCTTATCAAAAAGAATTTCCTTTTCAGACGGTTCGTTCTGGGCAATAGACTTCAATGTTACATGAGGCACTTCCTCATATATAAATCCTCCCTTAACACCCATCTCATCATCAGCAAGTTTGTAGTAAGGAAATACAGCAGTCATCAAGCGTTGTCTTGCAAGCGTAAGGGCAACCCTTGAGGTATCACAAGTGAGCCAGCGCCTTCCCCATTGCTCAGCAACATAAGCAGTTGTCCCGCTTCCGCAGGTCGGGTCAAATACCAAATCACCGGGGTCTGTGGTCATGAGGATACAACGTTGGATAGTTTTTATTGATGTTTGTACAACATATTCTTTCTCTTGGCTACCTATTACTGTGTCAGTCCATATATTGTTGATAGGGCTTACTGGAAAATCACTATCAAATCGGAGATATCTAATTGATTTTCCTGAAATCAAAAGCCTTCCTTTGTCAAAAAGGTTTTTGATCCCTTCTACTGTTGTTTTCCAATGTTGGTCGCTTGGGGGCCTATACTCTATTCCATTCAAGACTACTGTTGAATCCGATTTTGTTGCACCTTGGGATGTAAGTGACTGAGATGTTGCTAATTTAGCATTTTTTGGTATTAAAGTAGTGTCCTCTGTTTCTTCTTTACTTAATCTTCTTATTTTTCCATCTGGAAGATAAAGTAAATTGTAATGCGCTATATCTTCGAGGTCTTTATTTTTAAACTGTTGTCTGTATTTTATTTGTTCTAAATCTTTTGCATACCATAATATGTAATCACCAGCACGTGATAAAGTATTTGATGGAATACCGCTTGTTGTAGTGAATGATATTAAGCTAACAAAATTCTCTTTCTCAAACACCTCATCCATCAACTCCCTTACATGATGCATATTCTCATCAGAAATCTGCACAAATATACTCCCTGAATCTGTTAGCAGATCTCGACTTAGAAGCAGTCTATCTCTCAGATAAGCAAGATACGAATGTATCCCCAGTTGCCATGTATCACGATACGCCTTGATTTGCTCAGGTTCGCGCACCATGAATTCATCGGAATCTTTTACATCCCTCTGCTTAACCGAAGGCTGGAAGTTTGAGGAAAACTTAACGCCATACGGTGGGTCAACAAATATTGTCTGAACCTTCCCGCCCATCATCTCCCTCTCAAGAAGGGAATTCATAATCAGAAGTGAATCGCCAAGTATCAGCCTGTTTGTCCAGTCCATCTCATGCTGATAAAACTCAACAAGTTCTTTTAACGGCATCTCCGGCTTTGCAAATAATTCAGGCTGTGTCGGCTCCCGTTTCACTGAACGGATAATTGCCTCTGGCGCTATGTGTTCATGGATGTGGAGTGATACAGTAGGAACTTCAAAGGAAGTATGCTCTTTTTTGCCTGCCCAGACTAACTGCGGGTCAAGGTGCGGGTCGTATTCATATTTCTTTGGCTTTGGTTTTGCAGTGTCATATGACGCAAGACCCACAGGCACGGCATTTTTTCGAGTCTCAGACTCATGCCTGTAGGATTCAATATCGCCTTTATTTAATCCGCTTTTCTTCTTCTCTTTCGCCATAATCATTTCCTGATAAAGTCGGGACAGTCATTACCTTCCCCAATTTGTTATCCGGCCGTTAATAGCTCATTTTGAATGTTATGATACTCCTGTATCGGCTTTACCTTGAGACCCTCTTTTATTAACGATGCTATGCCATGCGCCGCAGCCTTTGCGCCGGCAACGGTTGTAAAATAAGGGACATTATATATCAGTGCTGAACGTCTTATTGAATATGAATCTGCCGCAGATTTTGCCCCAAAGGATGTGTTTATCACCATGGCTATCTCGCCGCTTTTTATCCTATCCACTATGTCAGGCCTGCCCTCGCCTACTTTATAAACAAACTCTGTATCAATTCCATTATCTTTAAGATAATCAGCAGTGCCGTTTGTGGCAATAATTTTAAAGCCCAACCCGCTTAGCTGCCTTGCCGCTTCTACGACACCATTTTTATCATCATTCTTTACACTGACAAACACATTACCCCCTCCCCATCCCTCCCCCTTTAAGGGGGAGGATAAAGGCGGGGGTGGCAGTTTATTGCCAGCCGCAATCTGCGCCTTGGCAAAGGCCTTGCCAAAATCCGCATCTATGCCCATAACCTCGCCTGTTGATTTCATCTCAGGGCCGAGGATGGTATCAACTCCAGGGAATTTGATGAATGGAAATACTGATTCCTTGACCGATGTGTGCTGCGGCACAACCTCTGTTGTAAATCCAAGTTCTTTGAGTGTCTTGCCGAGCATTACCTTTGCCGCAATCTTTGCCAGTGGACTGCCGATGGCCTTGCTTACAAACGGCGCTGTCCGTGACGCCCTTGGGTTCACCTCAAGCACATATATTTCATAATCTGAATTTCTGACTTCTGACTTCTGACTTCTGACTTCTGACTTTTTCACTGCAAACTGAACATTCATCAAACCGATGACCTTCAACTCTTTTGCCATGGCTATTGTTTGCTTTCTTATATCATCAACCACTCTTACATCAAGAGAGTATGGCGGAATTGAGCAGGCTGAATCGCCGGAATGAATGCCTGCCTCTTCAATATGCTCCATAATGCCTCCGATAACAACATCCTTTCCATCGCTTATACAATCAACATCAACCTCTGTTGCATTGTTTAAGAACTTATCAATAAGCACAGGATGTTCAGGGGATGCCTCCACTGCCCGTGTCATATAACCTTTCAAGTTATCCTCTGTGTAAACTATCTCCATTGCCCTGCCGCCGAGAACATAGGAAGGCCTGACCATTACAGGATAGCCGATTCTTGCCGCAACCTTTATTGCTTCATCTATTGAGCGGGCAATGCCGCTTTCCGGTCTTTTGATGCTTAATTTTGTAAGGAGTTTGTCAAATCGCTCTCTATCCTCTGCGATGTCAATGGAATCAGGCGATGTGCCGAGTATATTTACTCCCGCCTTTTCCAGAGGCACAGCAAGTTTCAGAGGCGTCTGACCGCCAAACTGAACAATAACACCATACGGTTTTTCCTTTTCAATTATATTCATAACATCTTCAAATGTAAGTGGTTCAAAATAAAGCCTGTCCGATGTGTCATAATCTGTTGAAACAGTCTCAGGATTACAATTAACCATTATTGTTTCAATCCCTTCTTCTTTCAATGCAAACGACGCATGCACACAACAGTAGTCAAATTCAATACCCTGGCCGATTCTATTCGGTCCGCTGCCGAGGATTATCACCTTCTTGCGGTTGGTAGGATTTGCTTCACAATCAGATTTTAAACTTCCGACTTCTGACTTCTGACTTCTGACTTCTATGTTGTAGTATGGTTTCTCATAACTTGAATACAGATACGGCGTGTGTGCCTCAAATTCCGCGCCGCAGGTGTCAACGGTTTTATAGACAGGCAGGATACCGGCATCTATTCTTTTTTTTCTGATATCATGTTCTTTTACTTCTAAATCTTTGCCGGAAGGAACATCGCACCTTTTGCCGCCTGACTTCTTTCCTGTTGATAGAAGCTGGGCTATGCGCCTGTCAGAAAAACCAAGCTCTTTTGCCATTCTCAATGCATCGGATGAAAGCCCTTCGCAATTTTTTATCTCTTCTTCAAACTCTATTATTTCTTTTATATTATTTAAAAACCATCTATCTATGTTTGACAATTCAAATATCTCATCAACGGTCATGCCGCACCTGAATGCATCCCCTATATACCAAAGCCTCTCCCAATTTGGCGCCCTCAGTTTTTCCTTAATTACTTCTATATAATCATCCGCCCCCTCGTATCTCATAGACTTCTTTATCTCAAAACCATAACTCCCTATCTCAAGAGACCTGAGCGACTTTTGCAGAGATTCTTTAAATGTTCTGCCTATCGCCATTACTTCACCCACAGACTTCATCTGTGTTGTCAGTATTGTGTCAGCCTGCGGAAATTTTTCGAATGTGAACCTTGGAACTTTTGTAACAACATAATCAATGGTTGGCTCAAAGCATGCAGGCGTCTTCTTTGTTATGTCATTTGGGATCTCATCAAGCGTATAACCAACAGCAAGTTTTGCGGCAATCTTTGCAATTGGAAAACCAGTTGCCTTACTGGCAAGGGCGGATGAGCGGGAGACCCTCGGATTCATCTCAATTATATACATCTTGCCGTTGTCAGGGTTCACAGAAAACTGGATATTTGAACCGCCTGTGTCAACGCCAATCTCTCTGATAATCTTTAACGCAGCATCCCTCATAATTTGATATTCCTTGTCAGTCAAGGTTTGTGCGGGCGCAACTGTAATTGAATCGCCGGTATGAACACCCATGGGGTCAAAATTCTCTATGGAGCATATGATGACCACATTGTCTTGCCTATCCCTCATCACCTCAAGCTCATATTCCTTCCACCCTATAACAGATTCCTCAACCAAGATTTCGCTGTAAGGGCTTGCATCCAGACCATACTGAACCATTTCCTTAAATTCCTCTGCGTTATATGCAATACCGCCTCCTGTGCCGCCTAATGTAAAGGAAGGTCTTATAATGGCAGGATAATCCATGGTCTCCATTATACTTATTGCATCTGTAAGTGTCTTTGCATAACCGCTTCTCGGCACAGAAAGACCAATCCTCTCCATTGCCTCTTTGAAAAGCTCTCTGTCTTCTGCCTTTTTTATTGCATGGAGTTTTGCGCCAATAAGTTCAACATTATATTTGTCAAGAGTGCCCGATTCTGCAAGGGCAACAGCAGTATTAAGCGCAGTCTGCCCGCCCATGGTCGGCAAAAGCGCATCAGGCCTTTCCTTTTCAATTATCTTCTCAATTATCTCGGGTATAACAGGCTCAATATATGTCCTGTCCGCAAGATTAGGGTCAGTCATAATGGTTGCAGGGTTTGAGTTGATGAGGATGACCTTATAACCCTCTTCTTTCAGAGCCTTGCAAGCCTGCGTGCCTGAGTAATCAAACTCACACGCCTGTCCGATGACAATAGGGCCGGCGCCGATGATAAGGATTTTTTTTATGTCATTTCGTTTTGGCAAAGTGAACTCCTTGTGCTTTTTGTGGTGATTTCAAATGTAGGGTTGAGCAACGCAACTAAAGGGGACGGTTCTCTTTATTTTTCCTCCAGCCCTTTTGTCGCCCCATTTGCTTTATCTTTTCAGAAACCTTATAGGTCTTAGCCATGTCTTTCACGAAATCCTTACCGCCATACACTATCCGCCTGTCCATTTCCCCCTTCATTGCCTCTTTCTCTTTTAGCATTCCTCGCACAAACTGCCGATATTTCCTCCTCCGCTCTCCTTCATCTTCAGACAACTGAAAATAAACAGGATGCTCATCTACAAGGACATTTTTCTTTCCGTAAGCATACACCTGATAGCTGCTCCATGTATAATCCTTTGGGTCTTCCACCATCTTTGCACGTACCGGATTCAGTTCAACATAGCTGCCGCAGGCAAGCAGATACTCGTCTTTTGAAATTATTATGCTCTTGTATCTGTCCTGCCAGAAATGCCCGGTATGATTATATTTGCGCTTATAATAAAGGACATAGGCCAGGTTAATCCCCTTCATTATTTCGGATAAATCGCCCCCTCCTTCTAACGGCTCAATGACCAGATGCACATGGTTGGTCATCATAGCATAGTGATACAGCTTGAAATGATACTTCTCTTTATAACGAAGGAGTATGTCCAGATATTTTCTAAAATCCTCATTGTCCTCAAATACATCCTGACGGTTGTTGCCTCTTGTCAGAACATGATATACATGCTCTCTTGGAGCTACTCTTGCAGTCCTTGGCATATGTCAAAAGTATCATCACAGACCAAATTTGTCAAATTAAGAGAACCGTCCCCTTTATACATTCTTTATACATTTTCTGTATTTCATGTTACGACCTTTATCACGGTCTTCACATTTCCTCTTACATTAAAATCTCCTGTAACCTCAAGATGCCTTGGCTTGAGGCTTTTCTTCAATGCATCAAATATCTCATTTGTTGCAGCCTCATGGGAGATGTATTTATTGCGGAAATTGTTTAGATAGAGTTTCAGGCTCTTTAGTTCAACAACCTTCTTGTCCGGGATGTAATTAACCCTTATCGTGGCAAAGTCAGGATAACCTGAGCGTGGACAAAGGCATGTGAATTCAGGGTAGGAAATATCAATAGTATAGTCCCTGTCAGTAACTGGATTATCCCAGAGTTCAAGTTTAGCTGTTTTTATGGTCTTCTCGCCGTATCTCATAGTTAACCCCCAATATATACATTTATGGCAAACACAATATTTGGCCAAATACCGTGCGC
The DNA here is from genome assembly GCA_016219285.1 of Deltaproteobacteria bacterium. Taxonomy (GTDB): domain Bacteria; phylum Desulfobacterota; class GWC2-55-46; order UBA9637; family UBA9637; genus JACRNJ01. The sequence goes on along the minus strand of JACRNJ010000072.1, from coordinate 27,609 downwards.
ATTTTTTATGGGGATTTTAACAGGTTTACCCTCTCATGTAAAGGATGCAGATGTTATCGCCAAAAAATCAAAGTCTATTTTTGGGTTATCAACTAAAACTTCTTTTCTCTATTGTTTTATGCTATGTTATGGACGCTTTATGGCTATCTTTTATCCACATTCTTTCACGATGAGCCAAGTTTCTTATTCCCAGCTGCTGCAAGCAAGGGAAAACCTGCCTCACTATCGCTATTGGCTGCATTGGCGGCAAACACAGGTCTGTTGCAATTGTTGATTTTCTTGCAGATAAAATTTCGTGGGAAAGATGTGTTCTTAAGAAAAGACACAGGGATAGAGAGACAGTAAAAGCAATTGTAAATTGTAAAATGCAAATTGGACAATGCAAAAAGAAAAGATGTTTTCTCTTTCAGTTTGCAGTTTGCAATTTGCATTCTTCAATGAAGCGAAGCGACTTATGATTGGCGCAATAATAATAACTCATGGAAAACTGGCAGAGGCTGTTGTTACTACAGCAGAGGCCATAACAGGCAAACTTGATAATGTAAGATATATTTCTATTGATGCCTGTGATAGCGCAAAATGTATCAGCGATGCAATCTCTAATGCTATCAAAACAATGGATAAAAAAGACGGCATTATAATCCTGACTGATATGTTTGGAGGCACGCCGTCAAATATAGGTCTTTCATTTCTGGAAGCCGGCAAGGTAGAGATATTGACAGGCGTGAACCTGCCGATGCTCCTGAAGTTTGCCAGTCACAGAACAGACAAGACGCTTTCTGAACTGGCGCTGTTTTTGAGGGAGCACGGACAGAAAAGCATTGTATTGGCAAGCGAGGTGCTGAAAGGGAAGGCTTAATAAAAACCGTGATTCGCGTCCGTTTGCCGTGACCGTACAATACGGTCACGGAGCACACGGTCACGGTCACGGATAACGGTTTTATGAGCATAGTATTAGTCAGAGTTGATGATAGGCTGGTTCACGGCCAGATAGTAGAGGCATGGGCGCCTTTTTGCAAGGCAACATGCATTGTAGTTGCCAGTGACGAAGCTAAAAAAAACCGCATACAAAGGATTGCCTTGGAGTCTTGCGCCTCAAAGGCCCTGACAATAAAGGTGGAGGGCATAGAAGAGTCGCTGGAAGATATAGAATCAAGTAATATGAACACAGAGAGGGTAATTATTATATTTTCTGCCTTGAAGGATATAATGCAAGCGTATAAGAATGGTTTCAGGTTTTCTCATCTTAATATTGGAAATATCCATCACAACGGGAAAGGTAAGAAGCTTACCCAGTCTGTATATGTTGATAAAGAGGACGAGGATATATTGCATAACTTTTTGGACATGGGGATTGAATTAGATATAAGAGGTGTGCCGTCGGATAAGGCGGTGAAGTTGTGAATCGTGGAATCGGAGAAACGGCGAAACGGAGAATTGTTCTCCGATTCTCTAATCACAGGAGGAATATTGGCTGATATTATCTGGCAGTCTTTTCTAGCTTCTGTTGTCGGCGGGCTCATTTCCCTTGATAGGACTGCTGCTTTGCAGATTATGGTATCAAGGCCGATTGTTACGGCGCCTGTCATTGGTTATATGTTGGGCGATGCCATGACAGGGCTGGCAATAGGAGGGGTATTGGAGCTTCTCTGGATTGGCGAACTGCCTATAGGCGGCCATATACCGCCCCATGAGGTAATAATGACGGCGCTTATTACAGCTGTCTCGCTGATAGGGCACAAGGCATTAATGGGAACTGGCATTGATATTTTCCCATGGAAATTTGGCAGGGCAGATATAATTTTTATTATTGGTTTTACAATTCTCATAGTAATTCCTATGGATATGATTTGTAAAAGGATAGATGCTGCGGCAAGGAGTCTGAATGGGCGGTTTTTAAATACCGCACTGACAGATTTAAATAGCGGGTTTAGTAAGAGCGTTGAAATAAATAATATGAAGGGGCTTGGCATCTTTTTTATTTTAAACTTTACAACCATATTCGTTTTAATCATTACAGGCATTTTACTCATATATTTTTTATTGCCCAGCTTGCCTGCAGTTGTTGTTATGTCTTTGCCATTGGCATGCGGCGCTGCGGTTATCTTAAGCCTTTCTTCTGTTTATAGCGCGGGGTACAGCAGTAAGTCTCTGCCTGTATTTTTAGCAACAACCTTCATTGTTGCTGCTTTCCTTGCGGTGATAATCAGATGATAGGCAGATTTACCATGTTTAAAGTCTTTTTGAATTCTTTTTTTATTCAGTCGGCTTGGAGTTTTGAAAAGATGCAGGGTCTTGGATTTGCAGCAAACCTAGCCCCTGCTATCAGGGATATGTATAAAAAGGATAATGATAAGGCCTGTGCGGTTCTTAAAAGGCACATGGTTTTTTATAATGCCCATCCCTATATGGCTTCGCCTATTCTTGGCGCTGTTATAAAAATGGAAGAGGAGGTACGGGATGGGATTCGTGATGCTAAAGACATCTCTTATTTTAAACAAAGCCTTACCGGGCCATACGGCGCTATAGGCGATACATTTTTTTGGGGCGCTATAAGGCCGCTTGCTTCGGTTCTTGGAGTAATATCTGCGCTTATATGGGGTCTCTGGGGTCCTGTCGTATTTTTGATTGTGTATAATATCTTTCACTTGTGGATGAGATGGTTCGGCTTGTGTAATGGATATAGGCTGGGTGAAGATGTTGTAGACTATATCAAATCATTAGAACTGCCAGAGCGGGCGTTAAGGGTTAGGCTTATTACAACAGTCTTTCTTGGTATCCTCGTGGCAATTATAGTATTTAAATGGTTCAAATATAGTATGGTTGAAGGGCAGCCTGCTCAAATCTATCCGATATTTTTGATGGCAGTTTTTATGGTAATTACAACAATATTACTATCAGGTGTCTTGAGAAAAGGGATATCGGTTTCATTGGCCATATATTTATTGTTTATACCGGCGTTTGTATTTTTAATTGTTATGAATATGTTTCAGAGGATTGGTTGATATGGATATCAGAGAAAATTCATATATCAAGAAGACCTTCACGATAAGCAACAAGCTTGGTCTTCATGCAAGGGCAGCCGCGCAATTTGTGCAGATGGCAAATAAGTTTAACGCTGATATCTTTGTAGAGAAAGACAGCCAGGAGGTAAGCGGAAAGAGTATTATGGGCATTATGATGCTTGCCGCTGCGTGCGGTTCTCATATTTTAGTTAAGGCAAAAGGGGGAGATGCAAAAGAGGCGATTCAGGCATTGCAGACTCTGATAGAGGGAAATTTTGGAGAAGAGTAAAACTGAATCTATTTTAGATTTACGATTTTGGATTTTAGATTTGTATTTTTGATTCGTAAATCGTAATTCGTAAATCCTAAATTGAATTATGACAGACCAAACCAAAACAGACATAGTATTAAAAGGCATAGGTGTTTCTCCCGGCATCAAGATTGGCAGGGCATATCTTGTAGATGACGGCAGCTTGGAAACGCCTGCCTATTGCTATTTAGATACAACCTATATCTCATCGGAGACAAAACGGTTTAAAAAGGCTGTTCAGGAGTCAAAAGACCAGCTGCTGAAGATAAGAAACAAGCTTTTAAAGGATGGAAAAGGCAAAGAGCATATCCGCATCATTGACGCGCACATTATGATGATGGAAGATAAGATGCTTATAGACGATACTATAAAGATCATTAAGAAGGAAAAGGTCAATGCAGAGTGGGCCATCCGGATGGTTATGAAGGAGATAAGAGAGTTCTTTGACACCATTGACGATGAATATATAAGGGAAAGGGGTTCTGATATAGACCACATATGCGACCGTGTCTTAAAAAACCTCATGGGCAAAAAACATGAGGCCATTGCAGAGATAAAAGAAGAGGTGATTGTGGTTGCCCATGACCTGGCGCCTACCGATACTGCACAGATGGTGAAGGGCAAAGTTCTTGGGTTTTTAACGGACATTGGCGGAAAGACCTCGCATACAGCCATTGTAGCCAGGTCTTTGGAAATACCTGCGGTTGTGGGGCTGGAGAATATAACCCAGAAGATTAATGCCGGAGATACTCTTATTATAGACGGCGCCAGCGGCCTTGTAGTAATAAATCCTTCCAAAAAGGTTATCAAAGAATATGAAAAAAAACAGGGACAATATTCTGATTACGAAAAGCTGCTCCATCACTACAAAAAATTGCCGGCAGAGATGCAGGATGGCAGAAGAATAAGGCTTATGGGCAATATAGAGATGGTGGAAGAGGTCTCATCCATCCTTGATCACGGAGCCGATGGTGTTGGGCTTTACAGGACAGAGTTCTTATATCTCAACAGAAAAGACCTTCCTACTGAGGATGAGCATTTCAAGGTCTATAAGGATGTGGTTGAAAGGGTTTCGCCCCACCCAACAATTATTCGCACTCTTGATATAGGCGGGGATAAGTTTCTTTCACAAATGGAACTTGCGCCTGAAATGAACCCCGCAATGGGTTTAAGGGCAATAAGATTCTGTCTTAAAAAGCCTGATATTTTCAAGACTCAGATTAAGGGAATACTCCGGGCCAGTGTATTTGGTAATCTTAAAATAATGTTTCCTATGATATCCGGAGTTGAGGAACTGAGAAAGGCAAAGGCAATCATGGAAGAGGCTAAAGAAGAGCTGAGGAGCCATGGCATTCCATTTAATCCAAAGATATTTGTGGGCGCAATGGTAGAAGTTCCATCTGCTGCTATTATTGCAGATATACTTGCCAAAGAGGTTGACTTTTTTTCCATAGGCACAAACGATCTGCTTCAGTATTCTCTTGCTATAGACAGGGTAAATGAGCATGTGGCATATTTATATGAGCCGCTGCATCCAGCGGCGTTAAGGATTATAAAGCATATCGTGGATGCCGCCCATAATTCCGGCATTGCCGTCGGCGTATGCGGAGAGATGGCAGGCGAACCGGAACATGCCTTAATACTCCTGGGTCTCGGATTGGATCAGCTAAGCATGAATGCCCTTTCCATTCTGAAGGTGAAAAAGCTAATAAGGTCTATAAAATATTCCGAGGCAAGAGAGATAGGTGAAAAGGCGCTTGCACTTTCTACGGCCCAGGAGATAGAAGTATTTATAAAAGGTGAGATGGCAAAGCGGTTTCCGGAGGAGTACAGTTGATTTTAGATTTACGATTTTAGATTTTGAAATCGTAATTCGTAAATCGTAAATCATAAATCTTAAAAAGGAGATGATTAATGGCAAAGATAGCGCCTTTTAAAGGCATACTTTACAATCCAAATAAGGTGGGAGATTTAAATAAGATTATGGCGCCGCCATATGATGTAATTTCTCCTGCGTTTCAGGATGAGCTTTACAAGAGGCACCCTCATAATATTATAAGGCTGATACTGGGAAAAACTTTTCCAGATGATGCGGCTTCCAATGATAGATATTCAAGGGCTGCGGCAGATTTTAAGAAATGGCGCGATGAAGATATTCTTGTCATAGATAAAACTCCCGCTATCTACTATTATATCCAGGTCTATAAAGTGGGGACAGATTTAAAATCTGTCCCCAGCGGCCAGCCATTGACAAACATAGAGCTTGTCAATGGCCAGCGAAGGGCAAGAAAGGGTTTTATAGCCCTGGCAAGGCTTGAGGAATTTGGCAAGGGAGGCATACACCCGCATGAAAAGACCCTTGCCGGTCCAAAGGCGGACAGGTTAAAACTCATGGAGGCATGCAATGCAAATTTTAGCTGCATATTTTCTCTGTATTCAGAGCCGCATAAGACAATAAACAGGCTTTTAGAGGATTGTTGTATAAATGGTTCGCCCATTATTGATGTTGCAGATGATGACGGAGTGGAGAGCAAGGTCTGGAGGATTGACAGACCAGAAACAATTAAAAAGGTTGTAGAAGCTATGTCTGACAAGCCTTTATTTATAGCGGATGGCCATCATAGGTATGAAACCGCTCTGAACTACAGAAATATGATGAGGGAACAGTTAAAGGATTATACTGGAAATGAGTTGTTCAACTATGTGATGATGTATTTCTCCAACATGGATGATGAGGGTATGACAATAATGCCGACCCACCGTATTATACACAGCATCACGGATTTCAAACCAAATACATTCTTGGCAAACTGCTCCAGCTTTTTTGATATTGAAGAATTTAAGTGGAACGGCAAGGTTGAGCCAAGGGTTAGAAAAGAATTTTATAAAAGCATGGAAGATACCGGGGCAAGGCTGCCGAGTTTTGGCCTTTATATAAACGGCATTGATTCGTATTTTGCTCTTGCATTAAAGCAAAAAGATACAATGGATGAGGTGTTTGGGAGCTCAATTCATGATGTGTTTAAATCGCTTGATGTGACTGTTCTTCATGCGCTTATCTTGAACAACATCCTCGGCATAAGCAGCGCGGCGCAGGAAAATCAGACAAACCTGGTTTATATCAAGAGCATGGATGATGCAATTGAAGAGACAAAGAAACACGGAAGGCAGATGGCGTTTCTTTTAAACCCGACAAAGATTGAACAGGTAAAGGCAGTTGCAAGCTCAGGCCAGGTAATGCCGCAGAAATCCACATATTTTTATCCTAAACTTTTATCGGGCATGGTAATAAATCCGATTGGCAATGGCGAGGTGGTTTGTGAAACAGTAAGCAGTAACGAGTAAGCGGCGATATTACGCGTTCCCATGCAGAGCGTGGGAACGAGAACTTCTTGAATCTTATGATGTCTTCCCTCAATCCTGACGAAACCATTGACGACCTTGACTCCTATAAAATAATCCAGAGGAAAAATGGCTATAGATTTTCAACTGATGCCGTACTTCTCGCCGATTTTATCCTGCCTTTAAAATCTACTGATTCAGTTATAGACCTTGGCACTGGTTCAGGTGTAATCCCGCTCATCCTTGCGCAAAAATCATCGGTTCAAAAAATCGTCGGCATTGAGATTCAGGAAGGCCTGGCGGATATTGCAGAGAGGAATGTGAAATTAAATAATCTCTGTTCAAGAATTGATATAATCAAAGGTGATTTCAGGACACTGGGGACAGATTTAAAATCTGTCCCCACAACAAAGCTGGGGAAGGGGGTATTCTCCGTTGTTGTAAGCAATCCTCCCTATTGGAAACCCGGAACAGAAAGGATAAGCCCTTGCAGTGAGAAGGCAAAGGCAAAAATGGAGCTTACATGCGATTTGGCAGAGATTGTAAAGATTTCCAGATATTTGGCGGCAGAAAAAGCTAGGATTATCTATGTCTATGCTGTTTACAGGCTTAAGGAGATGCTTTCTGCTATAACTGCAAATAAGCTTGTGATTCGCAGATTTCAATTTGTTCAGCCGAAAGCAGGCTGCGTGGCTAAAAGGTTTTTGATAGAGGTTGGGGTGTAAAAACAAATCAACCACGTCTTGAAACATCTTGCCAATTTTCTATCCCAGCCATATCTTTCCGCCCTTTCCATTTCGTTAGAAAGTTTTTCCTGAAAAAATCGCTTGAGACCGTTAAATTATGATTAACCATATATTTTAAAAATCGCAACAAGCGGCTTAAATATTGAGCTTCTAAAAGGCAAATTAAAGACTATAAAATAGTTATACATTTTCCAATATTCCTTTATCTGCAATATATCTTTGCCTTCACAGTCATGCCTGATTTCAATAACCCATTCGGTTCTTTAATGCCTATCTTTACCCTGAATGTCCTTATGTCAGACCTGCCCCTTGTTACATCCCTCTGAGTGGCGAATTCACCTTCTCTGCCGATTTCAATAACTTCGCCAGAGGACTCTCTATCAGGCTGGGCTGACGCTGAAATTTTCGCTGGGTTGCCTAGCTTTATCTCTCCTATGGTTGTTTCTTCAATATCAACCCTTGCCCAGATGTTTTTTAAATCATGGACAGTGTAAATAGGCGCGCCGGCATTGACTACCTCTCCTGTCTCAAACGCCTTATATACAACAACGCCGTCTATGGGTGAGATTATCTCTGTGTCCTTAAGCTGCGTATCCAATACATTCAGCCATGCCTGCGCTTCCTGCATCTTTGCCTTTGCGGAAGATATCTGCGCTTCGGATGCCTTGATATTGGATATAGAAGTCTTCAATTTTGCATCAGCCGCCATTTTGCGGGCCATTGCAGAGTCAAACTGGGCATGATTGGCATCGTAGTTTGTCTTTGCCGCATCCATTTCCCTTTCTGATATCAAGCCGTCTTTAAAAAGCCCGCTAACCCTCTGAAGATTTTTTTTGGCATCTTCCACCAAGGCCTTCATTCGCGCAACCTCTGCCTCTGCTGCCTGAGCCTCTGCCATGACAGCATCCACCTCAAGTTTTGTACTTTCCAAATTAGCCTCGCTTATATTAAGAGAGGCCTGTGCTGCCTTAAGCGATTCTCTGCCTTGTTTAACCCGTGCCTTTAATTCTCTATTGTCTAGTTTTATAGCCAATGCGCCGGATTTTATAGCATCTCCCTCTTTGCAGCAGAGCCAATCTATTCTGCCGGCAATCTTAGAACCTAGTTCTACCTCAGTGGCCTCTATAAGTCCTGTAGTGTCAATACAGTCCGATAGTTTTTCAGGCCTCTTAAGTTTAATATAAGCAAACAACCCGGCAATGATAATACATAGTATGAAAATAATAAGTGCAACCTTTTTCATAGAATCCTTTTATAAAAATTATGCCTGTAAATAATGAAGTTATCAAAGTAGATGAAAAAAATCATCAAAAAAGTAAAATCCCTTTGACCCTTGACAAATTATGTGTTTTATTAACATGAAACATTTATATCTGTTTTATTGAAAACAAAACAGATAACTTGTCAAGGGTTGAGTTTTTGGCTAATCTGTGTATAATCAATCGCAATATTTGGTATCACCCCAAAAATCAATATTTTTGGTATCATGTAGCTTGCCGATTTATCGGCTCTCTTAGATAGATACGCCCATAAACATGTCCCCGCAGGTTTTTAGCGGGGATGGGCAACTACGAAAAAGGAAAAATATGGACTATAAAGATACTTTAAACTTACCCAAAACCGATTTTCCCATGAAGGCCGATTTGGCTAAGAAAGAACCTGAAATTCTTAAAAAATGGGAAGAGACCGGTCTTTATACAAAGATTATGGATGCAGGCAAAACCAGGAAGAAATACATCCTGCACGACGGCCCGCCTTATGCGAATGGCAATATCCATATCGGCCATGCCTTAAATAAAATACTGAAAGACATAATTGTTAAATCAAGATTCATGATGGGGTTTGCAACTGACTATGTGCCGGGCTGGGACTGCCACGGCCTGCCAATAGAGCTTCAGGTGGAGAAAGAAAGGGGGCAGGGGGCAGGGGGCAGGGGGCAGGCAAAGATAGAAACAAGAAAAAACTGTCGCGCATATGCAGAAAAGTATGTGAATATTCAGAGAGAGGAGTTTAAAAGGCTTGGTGTGCTTGGAGAATGGGATAATCCTTATCTTACCATGGATTATAAATATCAGGCGACCATCCTGAGAGAGTTGGGAAGGTTTGTTGGAAGGAATCTGGTATATAAAGGCAAACGTCCCATCCACTGGTGCGCATCATGCCAGACAGCCCTCGCCGAGGCAGAGGTGGAATATAATGATAAAGAGTCGCCGTCGATATATGTAAGATTCAAGATTCAAGATTCAAGATTTCAAGAAATATTTCCAAGTCTTGCCGGTAAAGATGTTTCCATAATCATATGGACAACAACACCATGGACTTTGCCTGCAAATCTGGCAATAGCGCTGCATCCTGAATTTGAGTATGCGGCGGTTGAAATACAGGAGTCAAGTGTCAGGGGCCTGCCCTCGAATGCATCTATCGGGGGTCAGGGGTCAGTAGTATTTATAATAGCAAAAGGTCTTTTGGAAAACATAACTCAAAAACTCGGCTGGCAGGATTACAAAATATTAGAGACATTTAAGGCGGAAAAATTAGAGGGGAGCAAGGCAAGGCATCCTTTTATAGAGAGGGATTCTGTGATTGTGTTGGGAGACCATGTAACATTGGATGCAGGCACAGGCTGCGTGCATACCGCGCCTGGTCATGGTCAGGAAGATTATGAGATGGCCCTGAAATACGGCCTTGATATTTACAACCCCGTTGACAATCAGGGAAAATTTACTGCGCAGGCGCCTGAATTTGAAGGTCAGTATGTATTCAAGGCAAATGCTGGAATCATTGAATTGTTGAAACAAAAAGGCGCTCTCTTGTTTGAAGAAAAGATAAAACATTCGTATCCCCACTGCTGGAGGTGCAAAAACCCAATAATCTTCAGGGCAACTGAGCAGTGGTTTATCTCTATGGAAAAGGGCGATTTGAGAAAAAAGACACTTGAGGCAATTGATAAAGTTGAATGGATACCGTCGTGGGGAAGAGACAGGATTTACAACATGGTCGCCAACAGGCCTGACTGGTGCATATCAAGACAGAGGGCGTGGGGCGTGCCGATTACGGCATTTATCTGCAGGACATGCGGCCACACACTTTTAGAAGAATATATCATCAATAAAATTGCCGATGAGTTTGAAATAAAAGGAGCGGATGTTTGGTTTGAAAAATCCGCAAAAGATTTATTGCCAGCCGGAACAGAATGCGCAAAATGCGGCAAACAGGACTTTGAAAAAGAGGAAAACATCCTTGATGTCTGGTTTGATTCAGGCACAAGTTTTGCCGGGGTCCTGGAAAAACGAGAAAATCTAAAGATGCCTGCTGATCTTTATCTGGAAGGAAGCGACCAGCACAGGGGGTGGTTTCACTCATCCATTTTTGCCTCAGTCGGCACAAGGGGTATGGCGCCTTACAAGGCCGTGCTAACTCACGGTTTTGTGGTTGACGGCTCAGGCAGAAAGATGAGCAAATCCTTCGGCAATGTGGTTGCTCCGCAAGAGGTCATCGGCAAACACGGGGCAGAGGTTTTGCGGCTCTGGGTTGCAGGCGAAGATTATCGTGAAGACATCCGCATATCAGAAGAAATATTAAAGAGGCTCTCCGAGGCATACCGGAGAATCCGCAACACCTTCCGGTACATCCTCGGCAATCTCTATGACTTTGACCCTGGAAAAGATGCTGTTCCATACAGTGAGTTGACAGAGTTGGATAGATTGACGCTTCACAGGCTTGCCAAGCTTACAGAACGTGTATTAAAGGCTTATGAGACATTTGAGTTCCACATCATTTATCATTCTGTTCATAATTTCTGCAATGTGGATTTGAGCGCATTCTATCTGGATATATTAAAGGACAGGCTTTATACATCAAGGGTTGATTCTAAGGCAAGACGCACAGGCCAGACAACAATCTATTTTGTGGCGGATTATCTGGTCCGACTAATTGCGCCGGTTCTGGTGTTTACCTCGGATGAGGTGTGGCGGTTTATGCCCAAAGAACAGGGGTCAGTGGTCAGGGGTCAGGGGTCAGAAACCAGTGTGCATCTTGCGACATTCCCTGTTGTGAACAAAGAATGGATAGATGACAAACTGGAAAAGAAATGGGACGCCTTGCTGCAGATAAAAGGCGAGATTGCAAAGGCCATGGAGATAGCAAGAAAGGATAAGGTGATAGGCCATCCACTTGACGCAATGGTTAATATAATGCCGCCAAAGGAATTGGAAGAACTTGTAAAAAAAGATGCCGCTGTCTTAAAAGAAATTCTCATTGTATCCCAACTCGTTTTGGGAACCGGGGAAGGGAGCGCATTTGAAAGTCAGGATATTCCTGGACTCAAGGTGTGGGTTGCTCCGGCAAAAGGGAAAAAATGCGAGCGGTGCTGGAATTACAGCGAACGGGTGGGAGAGAATGAAAAACATCCGACCATCTGTGAAAGGTGCCGGGAGGCGGCAGGCCAGTGAATTAGCGAATTGGAGAATTAGAGATTAGATTTTTCCAATTCGCTAATCCGCTAATTCGCTAATCCGCTCGAACCATACCATGCAAAGATACAAAACCCTTATATTAGTTTCTATAACCATTGTTATCCTTGACCAACTGACAAAGGCTATTATTACATCTTACCTTTCCCTTCACCAATCAATAGAGGTTATAAGCGGTTTTTTTAATATCATCTACATAAGAAACCCTGGCGCAGCATTTGGCCTGTTTAGCAGCGGCAGCGAATCATTGCGTATATTATTTTTAACAGGCGTGTCCATTGCTGCGCTTATTGCCATATTTTTGGTTTATAGAAGCATAAAAAACAATGCGGCATACAGCATTGCGCTATCGCTTATTGCAGGCGGCGCTGTTGGAAATCTGATAGACAGGATTCGGTTTGGCGAGGTAATAGATTTTTTGGATGTTTACATAGGCCGATACCACTGGCCGGCTTTCAATGTTGCTGACTCTGCCATTACCATAGGCGTTTTTATTGCGGTCTTTTCTTTATATGGAAGTAAAAACGGTTTACCTGCTTAAGCATTTTCTAATCCCATTTTTTTAGCTCAGCCCGTACAAACTTCAATATGCTCTTTTGGTCTTCTGGTGAGGGATGAACAAACTGAACTCCGGCTCCGCCAAAAAAACTCTTTTCACCACCCATCTGGGTGCACCATTTGACAAGCCCTTTGATGTTTAAAAGCTTTTTAGAACCAGGGAGTACAAATCTCATATGCAGATTTGTTCCGGGGAAAAGCGTTTTTTTAGTATGCAGGAAAAGACCTGTTTTGCTTATATTCAGCAGATAGCCAGTGGCTGATATTTCACCAATACTAAAATCTACAGGAAGGGATACGGGCACTCTTGGATCGCAGCGCTGTGCAACTCTTTTAAGAGGGAAAAGTATTTTATTAACCCTGAATACAATTTCTTCAGGGGTGTATGCCTTTGTCATAATGCCTTCCACACCATGTTTTTTTAACCTATCTATGATATTGGCAGCCTCATAAACACCAGATATGGCCAGAATGTGGAATTTACCTTTTAGGCCGTTATTGTTTATCCATTCCAAAACCCCAAAGCCGTCCATATTGGGCATTTGGAGGTCAAGGAGTATCATGTCTATACCATTGGAGTTTATCTGTATCTCTTTTATAAGCTCTGCCCCATCCTTAACAACCCTTACACGATGACCCGCCTCTGTCAGGATGTCGCTTAATTTTACCCTGAAGAATGCGCTATCGTCCGCCACAATTATAGTCTTTGAATCTTTCGTAATCATAGATGTATATATAGCTAAAAACCATGAAAAGGTCAACCCGTAAAATCGCTATTTTTGGGTCAACTACAAGAATATCTTAAACACTAAGCGCCTCTTACTTATGATGAGCGCTATTCCATCCCCTTTATCCTGCAGATAAAATCAAAGGCTTTTTTTACAGCATTGTTTTTTCCTTCCAATACCAACACAATCGCCCCTTCTGAACCGGCAACACCGCCAGACGCCACATGAGTTGCTTTGACACCAGATGCTCCAAAAAGAATATCTATAGCCTGTAATTCTGTCACCACCTTGGCATTTACAAGCGGCATCATGCCAACTTTATCGCCTGTAGCATACCTAATCCTCTCCTGACCGCATTTTTTTACTGCCTCGATAACAGAAGAAACAAATTTTTCAAGGCCCACAGGGACAATCAAATGGCTTCCACGTGCATTGATTATGCCAATTGCTGCGCCTATTGTGCCCCCCTTGTCATTGGACATAAGGATGCCGGCATGGCCGTTTGCGTCCACTGCATTTGCGCCTTTTATATACACATCATCTGCTGTAAATTCCTGAAGCATGTCCTTGGGAGATATCTCCACAACCATGCCGTTTTTCAGCACAAACGGGTTTATTTTCTTATCAACCTCATTGGCCCCAAGTTTGCCGTTTGTAATCCTTCCTACTGCAAACCAGAACTTATCCACCTTTTTTCCTGTTATCTCCTCTGCCACATAGGCATTGGTTGTGCTGCCAATGATGATGATTCTCCCATTTTTTAGCGCCTTCTTCACCTCAGGCATTTCTTTGACAGCCTTTGCTATGAGCCTCTTGGATTCAGCCGGGGTGAGAACAACCACTCCCCTTGTTTCTTTATCAGAATTTTTATAAAACATATTCCCCTCCCATAAAAACAGGTTAAGGTCAAGGTTGAGTATTTGACCCATTTCCCGTTTTCAGCCTTTTAAAAGTCTCTCAAACTCCTCCTCTGTTATTATCTTTAATCCCATCCTCTTTGCCTCATCGTATTTTGAACCAGGTTCAGCGCCTGCGACAACATAGTCAATCTTTTTGCTGATGCCAGATGCAGTCGCGCCGCCCTGTTTTTCTACCAATTCTTTTGCCTCGTCACGCGAAAATGATGATAGAGTGCCTGTGAATATGAATGTCTTGCCGGAGAGTTTTCCGGATGTCTTTTTCATCTGCGGAAAAACAACGCCCGCCTTTTTCAATTTTTCTATGACCTTTATATTGTGAGGCTCCTGGAAAAAATCATAGACGCCCTCTGCTGTTTCCGGTCCTATTTCATGGATAGTCAATAATATCTCTTTATCTGTTTTCATAATTCCTTCAAGGCTTCCGAATTCCTCTGCCAGAACGTGCGCCATATGCTCGCCTACCTGTCTTATTCCAAGCGCATAGATAAGTTTGGGGAGGGTTGGCCGCTTGCTCCCTTCTATCGCAACAATAAGATTCTCCGCTGATTTATCAGCCCATCTTTCAAGTTTCAGGAGGTCTTCTTTTTTCAGATAATATAAATCTGCCACATCCTTGATAAAGCCATCATCAACAAACTGCTCTATGTGTTTATGTCCAAGCCCCTCAATATTCATTGCCCTTTTTGATGCAAAGTGTTTTATTGTCTCTTTGACCTGAGCAGGACAAGACAGCCCGCCTGTGCAGTAATAAATTGCTCCTATTCTTTCAACATTTGCATTGCACAACGGACATTTTTCAGGGATTCTATATGGTTTTTCCTTGCCAGTCCGTTTCTCTTTTATAACCATTACAACTTCCGGAATCACATCACCCGCCCTTTGAACAACAACCGTATCACCAACCTTTACATCTTTCCTATCTATTTCATCCTGGTTGTGCAGGGTTGCCCTTTCTATGGTGACTCCTCCTACTTCTACAGGTTCCATTATGGCAACAGGCGTTAAAGCCCCTGTCCTCCCAACACCAATCTCTATGTTTTTTATCTTTGTTGTCTCTTGTCTTGGTTTAAACTTATATGCCACAGCCCATCTCGGATTTCTTGTTCTTAGCCCAAGCCTATCCTGAAGTTCAATATCATTAACCTTAATAACTATACCGTCAACTTCATAAGGGAGATTGTCTCTGCCACTTTCCATTTCTTTGTGATAACTCAGGACAGTTTCAATGCCATTGCATTTTTTTATAAGGGGATTTGTTTTCAAGCCAAAGACCTTGAGCGCATCAAGAGTTTCCCAATGGGTTTTAAACTTAACCCCTTCAACAACGCCAACTCCGTAGCAAAAAATATCAAGGGGCCTGGATGCTGTTATCCTTGGGTCTAATTGCCTGAGAGAGCCGGCGGCAGCGTTTCTCGGATTCGCAAAAAGCGGCTCACCGCTTTTTGCCCGCTCTTTATTGATTTTTTCAAACACCTTGAGGGGCAAAAAAACTTCACCTCTTACTTCAAGCCTTGATGGAATAGGGTATGTAATTTCTGACTCCTGGCTTCTAACTCCTGCCCCCTGCTTAATGCCTGCAGGGGCAGGCTTCTGTATTTGAAACAGCCTCATGGGTATGCTTCTTATTGTCTTCAAATTCTGAGTTACATCCTCGCCTGTATATCCATCGCCTCTTGTGGAGCCTGCGACAAACCTGCCGTCTTCATAAACAAGCTCTATTGCAAGGCCGTCTATCTTTGGTTCAGCAACATACTCAATCTCCCGACCCCTGACTTCTGACTCCTGACTTATCTTCAGTAGCTTTTTTATGCGGTCGTCAAATTCATTAGCCTCTTCCACGCGGAAGGCATTATCTAGGGAAAGCATGGGTGTAGTATGGGTGATTGTTCCGAAGGCCTCAAGGGGTTTTGCGCCAATACGCTGGGTTGGCGAGTCAGGTGTAATCAGACGGGGACACTTTGCCTCAAGCTCCTCAAGCCGCCGCATGAGCTTGTCATACCCGGCATCAGATATTACAGGGTTATCCAGCACATAATAGCGGTAATTATGAAGATTTATCTCTTGCCGCAGTTTTTCAATCTCTTTTTCAATAGCATTCTTTTTCATAAGTCCAATATTTAGCATAAAATTGAGATAGTGGCAAAGAACAAAAAATGTTATGATTGCAAACAGCGCCTAACTGAAAAGTGCGTTTGCCAAAAAATGCAACCGCATTTTTTGGGTCAACTCATGTTGAATACATTCTTAAATCTACTACTGCCGCAAATCTGCCCGCTTTGCAGCACAGATAGTGAAGACGACCAATTCTGCCAAAAGTGTCTTTCTGATATCAGGCTAATCACAAGCCCCATCTGCCTTTGCTGCGGTGTGCCGTTCATTTCACAGGAATGTGAAGACCATTTGTGCGGAAGATGCATAAAAAAACAAATACCCTTTTCAACTGCAAGGAGCATTGGAGTATATGAAGGGGTATTGCTGGAGGCAATACACAAGTTCAAATATAACGGCAAGATCTCGCTGTCAAAAGCTCTGGTTAAGATAATGGCTTCTGCCACAGGAATGCAGAGTCATAGAAACATTGCCTTTGAAAAGGCATCAGGCGCAATATTGAGTGGCAGCCCTGATTTGATTGTTCCCGTGCCTTTACACAAGACCAGACTTAAAGAGAGAGGGTTTAATCAATCACTGCTTTTAGCAAGGGGGCTTGCCGGGATATACCATCTGTCCATAGATTATCTTAATCTCAAGAGAATCCGCTCAACAGACCATCAGGTGAATCTCAAGGGGAAAGACAGGCTGGTAAATGTTAGAGGCGCATTTGCAGTAAAAGACAGAGATGCATTTAAAGATAAAAAAGTTTTGCTTATAGACGATGTTTACACAACCGGCGCAACCATTGCCGAATGCAGCAAGGTTTTAAAAAAGGCTGGAGCCAAAGATGTGAATATCCTTACACTTGCGAGGGTGGTGAATTTGTGATAGGAGATATTTAATGGTAAATACCTATAAAAATAAGATTGTTTCATTATCAAAGCTGCAAAAACTCATCCATAGCATCAGAAAAAACAAGAGAATTGTCTTCACCAACGGTTGCTTTGATATTATCCATGCCGGTCATGTGAGATACCTGAATAAGTCAAAAACCCTTGGCCATATTCTTGTTGTGGGGCTTAACAGCGATTCTTCGGTGAAAAAGATTAAGGGAGAGAAAAGACCGATTGTGCCGCAAAAAGAGAGGGCAGAAGTTTTGTCCGGCCTTGAGGCGGTTGATTATGTGGTCATTTTTAATGAGCCGACACCAATAAAACTTATCAAGGCTATCCTGCCTGATATCCTTGTAAAAGGCGCAGACTGGGCAAACCACGAGATTGTCGGAGCTGATGTGGTAAAGGCAGCAGGCGGCAAGATTGCACGGGTAAAGCTGGTAAAGGGGAGGTCAACTACAAATATAATTAAGAAGATATTGGAGCTTCATTAAGAAAGAAATAACTTTTTAAGATCCATAACTATCTAACAAACTCTAGGTTACCGACACCACTTCTTCATAGGTCGTAATCCCCTCCAGCATCTTTTTTACAGCACATTGCCGCAGGGTAAGCATGCCGTCTGCCTTTGCCGCCTCCTGAATTGCTGCAAGTTCTACTTTGGGAGAGGAAAGCATTGCCCTCACCCTGTCCGAAAAATCCAATATCTCAAATATTCCTGTCCTGCCTCTGTAGCCAGTACCTCTGCATTCTAAACACCCTTCACCGTAGTGAACCGTATACACCTTTTGTTTGGAAAGAATCTGGAGATAATCAATTTCACCTGATGTCAGGTTTCTGCTCAATTTGCATTGCGGACATATTTTTCTTACCAGTCTCTGCGCCACAATGCCGATAATTGTGGACGAGATTAAGAATGCCGGTGTGCCAAGATCCATAAGCCTGATGATGGAGCTGGGCGCATCATTGGTATGCAATGTAGACAGGACAAGATGACCGGTAAGGGCTGCCTGTATGGCTGCTTCCGCAGTATCCTTATCCCGTATTTCACCAACCATGATGATATCAGGGTCCTGGCGGAGGAATGTCCTTAAGGTGGAGGCAAATGTCACACCGGCAGCAGGCTGAATGCCTACCTGATTAAACTCTTCCATCACCATCTCTATTGGGTCCTCTATGGTAACTATATTTACATCCGGCGAAGAAAGTATCTTTAGCGCAGAATACAACGTGGTTGTCTTGCCGCTTCCGGTAGGGCCTGTTACCAGTATAATGCCGTTAGGTCTTTTGATAAAGGAACTAAACAGCTGATACTCCCTGGGATAAAAACCAAGCTGGTCAATATCCTGAAAGAGTATATCCGGGTCAAATATCCTGATAACCACCTTTTCGCCAAATGCAACCGGCATTGTGGATACCCTTAATTCTATCTCTTTGTCTCTATAATCCGTTTTTATGCGGCCGTCCTGCGGTTTTCTCTTTTCGGCTATATCCATTCTGGAGAGCGCCTTTATTCTTGATATTATCGGCGGGTGAATAAGCTTTGGTATGGTATGTATGTAATGGAGTATGCCGTCTATTCTGAGCCTTACGAAGGACTTATCCCTCTTTGGTTCTATATGGATATCGCTTGCCCTCTGGTCAAAGGCGTATCGTAAGAGATATTCCACCGCATTGACAACATGCTGATCGCCCGCATCTATCTCTGCGTGGCCTTTCAGTTTTACATACTGCTCAAGATTGCTTATATCAACAGACTGCACCATGTTTTTCTGTGCAGCCATAACCGATGTGCGAAAACCATAAAATTCCCTGACTATTTTCTGTATATCGCTTTTTGAGCTTAATGCAAGTTTTATCTTGAGTTTTTTTGTCCGGGAAAGATTTTCTATTGCCTCATCAATATTAAATGGGTCGGCAACAGCAAGCGTAACGGTATCTCCTTCCTGTTCTATTGCAATTATGGTGTATTTCTGGGCAAAGGGGCGCGGTATCAGGGAGGTTACCATGTCCATATTCAACTTGAGAGGGTCAAGCCTTTTGTAGGGAATACCAATCTTTTCAGCAATGGCCTGAGTTATGGCCTCCTCGGTCAAAATCCTGCCATTGCCGCCGGGTATTTCCAGATTGAACGATGATATGACCTCGGCAGGGGATACCATATCAGGATGATATGGCACCCTTGAAAGATGCGGCACATCCTGACGCTTCTGGAGTCTGGCTCTCTGTGTATCGCCTTTTACAACAACATCGGTATATTGGTCTTTCGAAATAATACCCTTTTTAAGGAGTATCTGCGCTGCAAATTCTATGGTAAGCGCTTGTTTTGGCGGGGTCATAATTTTTAATCAGGAATCAGAAATTAGGAAAGAGGAGGCTGTTTCTTCTCTTCTATTTTCTAATCCCTGTTTCCTGATTCCTCTTTTTTCTCTTTTTCCTTCAGGAGGTTCTTTAAAAACTCGTTGGTCTTTTTCTGTTCCTCTATTGCCTCTCTTATCAGGTCTTTTAGGCCAAAGATGGAAAAGGGAAGGGCAATCCATATAGCCAGAAAAACAAAAAACAGTATAATAAATATTATCCCAAAAGCGCCCATCATTGCCGGAAATATGTTTGCTGTGTTCATTGAGGCAATACCTCTCTCTTGTATAACGTGGTCATAACGAATGAATTGCGTGGCAAGTTTTGGTTGTCCACTCTAATGATTTGTTATAACAAATTTTCTATATTTTCAATTTCAAGTAATCTTGCTGAATGATAAACTGTTAGTATTTCTACTATTTCCTCTTTAACTCTATAAATTATCCTGTAATTCCCCAGAATGACTTCTCTTATTTCTTTATGATTTAATTCCGGAACAATACGTCCAGATTCAGGAAATAATTCCAGCCGTTCTACCGACTCAAAAACTTTTATTGTAAAAATACCAGCATAATAAGTTGAATCTCTATCAATAAAATTAGTTATAGCTTCAACATCATCCAGAGCTTGAGGTGTCTATTTTATTTTAGCCATTTTTTCATCTTTTCTTTTGCTTCTTCATGAGAAATGCATTGACCTTCGTCTGCCTGTTTAAGTCACTTTTCAATCTTTGCAAGCAGATATAAACGTTCCATTGCATCTTCAATAGTGGTTTTTACCGGTAAGTCTTGTAAACTTTTAATTATCTTTTCCTTATCTAATGTTAACATTTTATTCCCTCCTTACATAATTATGGATGACAAACAACATGGCCGTCGTCGAGCAAAGTTTCAAGTCCGGCATTTCCCTTGAGGAGATGGGATATCCAGACGGATGTGTCGACAAGAACCATGCTAATCGCCTGTTGGCCGCCTACGGGGAATCGGCTTCAGTTTTTTTTCCGTTCCTCCGAGCATGGCAAGTCTCTTTCCGCTCTCCTTCGCAATCAACGCCTCAAGTCCCAGTCTGACAAGGGAAGTTTTTTCCTGAATGCCAGTCAGTCTTTTTGCCTTCTTGAGCAGTTCGTCTTCTATGTTCAGTGTTGTTCTCATGTTTCAATCCACGAGCCCGTGTAGGACGCGACACTTTTAATATGTATTGTTTATATGTATTAGTATGTATTTATAATATGTCAAGGTTTATTTTGATTGAAGCACTTTTTCGCAGAAGCTCCTTCATTCTATCTTCCACCCTATCCAGCGCAACCTTTTCCTGCTCTCCGCTCTGCATGTTTTTTATTATGATGCTGCAGGATGACAACTCATCATCGCCGAGGATAAGAACATATCTTGCCCCAAGTTTATCAGCGCGTTTCATCTGTGATTTAATACTCTTGCTGCTGTAATCCCTTTCGAGTCTTATGCCGCTTGTCCTTATTCTTTTAATCAAACCAACAGCCTCTTTTTCAGCTTTATCTCCGAGAATTGCAATAAATACAAGCGGCTGATTGCTGACCGCTAACTGTTGGCCCCTGTCCTTTGCCAGCATCACCAACCGTTCCATGCCGATGGCGAATCCAAAGCCGGGCGTATCAGGCCCGTCAAGGCTTTTCACCAGGCCGTCATATCTGCCGCCTGCTGCGACGGCATTCTGCGAGCCGAGACCCAAAGCGGTTATCTCAAATGTTGTCCTGATGTAATAATCAAGCCCCCGCACCATTTTCTGATTTAAGGAAAAATCTACTTGCGAGAGCGCAAGATATTCCTTTACCTTTTCAAAATGGGTTTTACATCCATCGCATACTGCATCAAGGATTGACGGCGCGTGCGCTGTTATCTCGATGCAGCCCGGACTTTTACAATCAAGCGTGCGCAGCGGATTTATTTCAAACCTTCGCTGGCAGTCATGACAGAGTTGAGATTTTTTATCCTGCAAAAAACTGAGGAGTTTTTCTTTGTAGAGCGGCCTGCACTCCTTGCAGCCGAGAGAGTTTATCTGGAGGGTTATGCCTTCAAGACCAAGTTTCTGAAAAAGGCATACAAGCATCTCAAGGGTTTCTGCATCCGCTTTAGGGTCGTCTATGCCGAAGACCTCCGCGCCTATCTGGTGAAACTGGCGGAAGCGCCCCTTTTGCGGCCTTTCATACCGAAACATGGGGCCGAGATAATAAAATTTCGCCACAGGGTCATTGCCGTAAATTTTATGCTCTATGTATGCGCGCACAACCGGCGCAGTTCCTTCTGGCCTTAGCGTAATGGCTTCGCCGTGCCTGTCCTCAAAGGTATACATCTCCTTTTCCACGATGTCGGTTGTCTCGCCGATGCTCCGCGAAAAAAGCCCGGTCTTTTCCACAATGGGAACGCGAATCTCGGAAAATCCGTAAGCCTCAAAAATCTCCCGCGCCTCTTTTTCTATATGCTGCCAGATACTTGTCTCCGGCGGAAGTATGTCGTTAAAGCCTCTGATGGAGTTGATCATTTAAGGTGTCCTTTGCATTTTGAAAGGTTATGCCATTGCCAGTTCTAATCTTTCTTTTGTAACATGAGGTAATATTACCGGAGCAAAAAAGCTTTCAGGATATAAATAATCCTCTCCTGATTCATCAATCACTCTTATCTGGTGATGTTTTTCAGCCGCCCTGTCAGTCAATACCTCATAGAGTTTTCTTGCCTCCAGCGACGATTCGTAGCCATGATTATCTACACATATCATAAAATGCTTTCTCATATTGCCTCCTCACAAATACCTTGTGGGGCGCGTTGTTAGCTTTGCTCACGCGCCACCACGCATTTTTTGCTCAATAGTGCGGAGAGTACTCTGTATTTCTCGTTCCATAAGTTCTGGATCAATCTCCTGTATGTATTCAATGGCCGAAAAATCATCACCGCGCTTCCTATTCTGGGGTGGCTCCAGTGCCTCAATGAGTAGAGATTCTAATGTAGCAACGAGACTCGTGAGCGAAGTATTCAACGGCGTCTCACGGAGATTTCCGTGTAATGCAACGGTGTCTCCTGTTCCGCCAACACTCTCTTTATTGCTTCACGCCAAGATTTCTCCAAAACGGCCTCCGGTGAAGCTAACTATATATTTAAACTTTTTCTACTTTAAATAAAAACAAGGCGCAATCCACAAACGATAAATATTAAGTATCCTTTCTTATTTTGCCATGCCCCTCAAAAAACCGAGAAACTTCATAGTATCCTTTTTGAAACTTTCAAATACCGGCTTGACCTTTTCAAGAAGCCTCTGTAACCGTTCTGAGTCAATTTCAAAACCGTAGATATTTCTTATCACATGCCTGAACGCAAGAAACTCTTCAAGTTCCTTTTCGGTGGCTTTTGAGATTACCGGCGGTCTTTTTCCTTCTATTGCAAGGGACATGCTCTTTAACAGCCTCTTGTGCCACTCAAAAGAAGAAGACGCGCCGCCGTTCATGTCATCCGCTATTGTATGAAAGATCCTCTCGCAGCCGGTATAAAAATTATGAAGTTTGAGCGCAAGGCTTTCCTCGTAAACTTCACTCATTTCAGGATGGCCTTTCATTTCACGGCGGGCATCTCCGATATCGGCCGCCACCCGCTTCAGCAATTCAAGCTCGTCTTTGATTTCGGAGATGAGTTCGGGAAGTTTATCTTTCTTCATACAGGACGGCCCCCTTTGCTATGCTCTTCTTGATGGACTCACGGACATCCTCTACCGGCTTCAGATCCACAGGAAACTGGCTTTGCATCATAAGCCTTGCAACTGCCTTGAAATAAGATTTTTTAGCCAGTCCTTCGACGGCGATGTCTATATCCGAAGCCGCATCAAAACCGTGCTTTTTCAGAACAGAGCCGAACAGGATTACCCTGCTGACCTTGAACTCCTGCACAAGAATATCCTTCAAACCCTCCGCAATTTTCAACGCCTCGGAGCGGCGCTTTTCCTGCAAGGCTTTTTCTCTGCGCCAAATTCGCTCCCAGCTTCTTTTATATGCGGCAATGGCAACCATGATAAACCCCTACTTCTTTTTTACTGCCTCTTTTACCGCCTCTGCAATATCCTTAGGCATCAAAGCATAATGAACAAGCAGTTCCTCTGCAAGTCCTGACTGGCCGAACCTATCTTGGATGCCCAACCTCTTTACCTGAACAGGATATTCTTCAGCCGCAACAGTCGCAACAGCCTCTCCAAGACCGCCAATGATTGAATGTTCCTCGCAGGTCAATATGGCGCCTGTCTCTTTTGCAGCCTTGATAATTATATCTCTGTCAATAGGTTTTATGGTTGACATGTTGACAACCCGTATACTCAAGCCCTCCTTTGCCAGCATTTCTGCAGCCTCCAGCGCATGGCTTACCATAAGGCCGTTGGCAATAATCGCCGCATCCTTGCCGTCTCTCACAACAGATCCTTTGCCCAAAGTAAATTTATAATCCTCCGGCATGACCACCGGAAATTTACCTCTAGCAACCCGAACATAAACCGGACCATTATATTTTATAATCTCATGAATAACTGATTTGGTTTCAACACCGTCGCAAGGCACAACAACTGTCATATTAGGTATTGCCCTCATAAGCGCAATATCTTCAATGGCCTGATGCGAGGCGCCATCTTCGCCAACTGTTATACCGCCGTGGGTTGCGACAATCTTCACATTCAGCTTGGGATATGCAATGGACTGCCGAATCTGTTCCCATGCCCTGCCTGACGCAAATATTGCGAAGGTGGATGCAAAAGGTATCTTGCCTCCGGCAGCGAGCCCTGCCGCAGTCCCCATCATATCCGCCTCGGAAACTCCCATATTAAAAAATCTTTCCGGGAATTTCTTTGCAAAGATATTTGTTTTTGTCGAGCTGGATAAATCCGCATCAAGCACAACAATATTTTTATTCACTGCGCCAATCTCTGCCAGTGTCTCGCCATACACATCACGGGTTGCTATAAGCTTTGTCATATAACTCTCTCAGGCCACCCATCCGCCGATATTCCTAATTCTTCCAGCGACCTTTTTAATTCATCATCAGACGGCGGTACGCCGTGATACTGATATTTTCCTTCAAATATTGAAACACCTTTGCCCTTGACCGTCCTTGCTATAACCATGGTGGGCTGGCCTTTTATTGTTTCGGCATCATCAAGCGCCTTAACTATCTGTCCCATATCATGGCCATCTATCATAAGCACATGCCAGCCAAACGCCTTCCACTTCTGGCTTAATGGTTCAATGTTCATTATGTCTGTTACAGCCCCATCTATCTGAAAACCGTTAAAGTCAACAAAGGCGCAGATATTGTCTAACTTGTAATGGGCAGCGCTCATGGCAGCCTCCCATACCTGACCTTCTTCCTGTTCGCCGTCACCCATAAGGGCATACACACGTGAAGACTTTTTGTCAAGCCTGAGCGCCAGAGCTATTCCGTTTGCCATTGAAAGCCCCTGTCCAAGCGAGCCGGTGCATACTTCGATGCCGGGTGTACATTTCATATCAGGATGGCCTTGAAGGATAGTGCCAAACCTTCTCAATGTGGTTAATTCTTTAGGTGAGAAATATCCGCATCTTGCAAGCGCCGCATATTGTATCGGCGCCGCATGGCCTTTTGATAAAACAAACCTGTCTCTATCAGGCCACTTTGTTTCCTTTGGATTATGCCGCATCTTGTAAAAATAAAGCGCTGCAATAATATCTGCGGCAGAGAGCGAACCTCCGGTATGTCCGGATTTTGCCTTGTTGAGCATCATTAAAACATCAAGCCTTAACTGTCTTGCCCATTTTTTTAATTGTTCAATATCTGGTTTTACCAAAACTCATGCTCCTTTTTATGATTGATTACACCGATTTTTTAAAAACAAATACACAAATTAAGGCGCTTGTTTTTGTTTAAATCTGTACAATCTGCCGTGTAATCTTTCATATCATCTCCATTTATCTTGTTTTTTCTAACACACTATCTTGATTTATGCAAGCTGCTGCGGGATTTGAAACACCAAAACCGCGAGAAAGTTATACCTTTATTAACGATTTCCCTGTCATCTCCTGAGGCTTTTTAATACCCATCAATTCAAGGATGGTAGGGGCTACGTCTGACAATCCGCCTCCTGTTAGAGAGACATTCTTTTTTTTATCATCTATCAATACAAAAGGCACTGGATTTGTAGTGTGGGCTGTATAGACATCATTCGTATTGTAGTCTGTCATCTGCTCTATATTCCCATGGTCTGATGTTATAATAACAAGCCATTCTTTTTTTCTTGCCGCAGATACAACTTTGTCAAGGCACTCATTTATAACCTCGCACGCCTTAATAGCCGCCTTCATAACGCCAGTATGCCCCACCATATCGCAGTTTGCATAGTTTGCCAGTATAAACTGATAATCACCGCTTCCAATTTTTTTTATAAGCTCATCTGTAACCAGATATGCGCTCATCTCCGGTTTTTTGTCATATGTTGGCACTTCTTTTGGCGAAGGTATAAGAATCCTATCTTCCCTATCAAAAGGTTTTTCTATGCCTCCGTTGAAGAAAAATGTAACATGGGCATACTTCTCTGTCTCAGCTATCCTCAGTTGTCTTATATTGTTTTTGCTTAAGACCTCCCCAAGGATATTCTTTAAACTCTGAGGAGAAAACGCAACAGAAAGATTAAATGTGACGTCATATTCTGTAAGGCATACATAGCTGGACAGTTTTGGCTTAACAACTCTATTGAACCCCTTGAAATCCTCCTGAGTAAATGCCCTTGTCAGCTCTCTTGCCCTGTCTGCCCTGAAATTAAAAAATATTATTCCATCTCCATCATTTATAGTGGCTGCAGGCCTGTTGTTTTCGGCGATAACATTAGGCAATACAAACTCGTCAGTCTCGCCTCTTGTGTATGCCTCGGCAACAGCCTCAACTGCGCTTTTAGCTAATCTCCCTTCGCCATTTTTTATTGCCTTATAGGCCTTTTCTATCCGTTCCCATCTGTTGTCTCTGTCCATAGCATAGTAACGACCGGAAACTGTGGCAATCTTGCCAATGCAGGTTTTCTCAAGGTTTGCATGAAGGCTTTCAAGATAGCCTTTGCCGCTTGTCGGCGATGTATCCCGGCCATCAAGGAAGGCATGGATAAAAACCTTATCCAGCCTCTGTTTTTTTGCCATGTCCAGCAGGGCAAACAGGTGGTTTATATGGCTGTGGACGCCGCCGTCTGAAACAAGACCCATGAGATGCAGTGCGCCATTGTTCATTTTTACTGCGGCCATAGATTCTAAAAGGACTCTGTTTTTGAAAAAATCTCCAGTCTCTATTTCCCGGTCTATACGGGTAAGCTCCTGATACACAACCCTGCCAGAGCCCATGGTAAGATGGCCTACCTCTGAGTTCCCCATCTGCCCTTCCGGCAGGCCAACTGACAGGCCTGATGTTTCCAGTTTTGTGTTGGGATATTCCTTGAACAATCTGTCTATGGCAGGGGTTTTTGCAAGTAGTTGGGCATTCCCCTCTTTGCTTAAATTTATGCCCCAGCCGTCAAGCACAATAAGCATAAGAGGTCTCATAAAGTTATCCTTAATAATTGAATCAGACACCTTTTCCTTTTTTGAGCTGATATAACTGTCCTACAAGCTAATATTCAGCATGAATTAAGGGACTGTTAACAAAGTCATCAACAGCCGTGATTACACAGATATTTCAAAGAGTTTTAATAGGTGTAATCTGGCTGGCTGCTGAAAAACCACTCTTTAACAAAAAATGAGCTTTATGAATAAGATTTTCTTACCGCAAAACAATCTTATCGGAGATTTTTCATATACAAGGCCTCGTAGAAAAGGGTTTTTGGGTCCCTCTTCCACCCTCTTTTCAGGGGCAATATACCTGAACATAAAAACATGGGAATTGTTGAAACCATCAATGCAGATGCCCCTTGTCAAATATGCTCACAAGTATATCTTAAAAAAGAAATGTTTGAAAGGAGTTTTTACGATTAGATGTTGTTAAAGTTAGTTTATGATGTTATGGTATAAACCCATTGAGACAGAGAATGTACTAATATCTTCACAAACTAAGCCTCATTAGTGTATAATATGAGGCATGATATGCAAAAAAATATTTGATGCTCGTAGACTGCCACGAAAAGCGAAAGAGCAGTTGAGAATTGCTGCAGTCAGGCGCATAGATTCTGGT
>JACRNJ010000061.1 GCA_016219285.1 Deltaproteobacteria bacterium | reverse complement strand
TGAAAGAACTTATTAAGGTTATCAAACAATATATAGAGTCTCATAACCAGAACCCTAAAATATTCGCTTGGACTGCTTCCGTCCAATCTATTATGAGCAAAATAGCTATAAGTAAAGAAGCGTTGGTAACACCACACTAGCCAGTTTGTAGTTTCTATCATGTTTTTGTTTTAAAGTCAACCCTTGACAACACCCTTGACAAAATCCGTAAAATAGCTGATTTTATCTTTCAACAAAATCAAAATAGGAGGCTTAGTCTCTGACTAAATCTCCTATTTTGTCAAGGGTCAAAACTTTTGATTGGGAATATTTAAAAAAGCCTTGGCCATCTTCTCAACCCCAAAATGCAGTTGCATTTTTTGGCAAACGCAATCTTTGGCCAAATACTTCTCCGTGGCGCTTTTTGTAGCTTGCCCGACCCAATTAAAACACTTGGGGACAAGTTTATGGGCGTTTTTAAAAGCGCCGATAAATCGGCTGGCTACAATTACTTAAGGAACCTCTGAAAAACTACCTTTTTTAAAATTGTCATGCCCGAATGCTTCTATCGGGCATCCATAAGTCATTAAATTTACAAGAACTGGATTCCCGCTAAAAACAGACAAATTATGTATTTTGTTGAAGCAAAACACGAAACTCCTCTTTGTTAAAGGCAAAGGAGATAATTTGTCAAGGGCTTGTCTTTGGCTCAAATCTTGCGTTTGCCCCGAAAAATAAAAACTAAATGCATTTTTCTGGTCAAAACACCGCGAAGGAAATGCGAGTTTATAAAGGATAACCGCTTCATATTTGCGGTAACGAAGATGTGTAAAGTATTAGGTGTTTACATGAGTGGATATTACGCATGGAAAACAAGAGGAGTAAGCAAGAGACAAGATGCAAGACAGGGCATATTCGGATACGGAGGTCTTCTATAATCGGATAAGGAGGCATTCGGCATTAGTTGGGAAAGATAACTCCATACCGCTACTCAACGCCCCACTTTCTTGTCCAGAAACTCTCCACAAGACCAAATCTCCATTTCCCATTCTCTTTATACAACTTGAGGTCTGAAGGATATTCAGATTTCTTATATTGCAGGAATATTACCGCGCTATGATTTTTTATCTCTCTTATATTCCAGACACTTTGTTCAAGAACAGTAGCGGGGTCAAATTTTTTGACAAAGGCATTCCAATAAATGTCTAATAGCTCGCCATTATTGTTAAATTCTTCCTTAATAATCTCTTTGCCTATCTTTGTCTTTGTTTTATTGATTTCCGTATACACCTCATCAATTATAATATCCCTGGATTTAGCTGTAAGCAGTTCCCATGCATCAGTAAATCTCTTCTCTTTAAGGGCAATAAAAAACCCTTCTGTTACATTCAGTATTTCGTTTTCTATTGTATCTGCAACAGATATGTCTGTGGCTAACAAAAGGATAATAAAGATATAAGAGGCAACAACTTTGAGGGGATTACACTTTGTTTTTAAGAATTTCACTTTTAAACCAAAAAAATATGGGGAGATATTATTGTTTGAGCATCTCCCCATATTTATATTATAATTATTATCTTAATGATGATGCGATGTTGTTGCGCCACCGGCTAACGCTTCCGCAGCCACTGCCACAGATGTGCCAACAACTATCGCCCCTGCTGTCACAGTGCCTGCTACGCCCAGAGTTGCTACTGTGCCTGCCAGCGCGCCAGCTGTTATTGTGCCAGCAGCAACTGTTCCGCCAATAAGTCCTGCTGCTGTAGCACCTGCAGCTACTCCTGTTGCACCCATACCAGATGCAATGGCTACCGGCGTTCCTATTAGATAGCCGCCGCCAAGCGCAGCAGGAAGCGGGATGGCCATCTGTGTGCCTGCTATTATAGGCGCTGCCGCAATAGTCATACCTGGCTGTGCTGCCAAAGCCGCTAATTGCGCTGATGTCATACTAACAGAAGTTCCATTAGCAAGGGTCATAACTGCAACCGCCGGCTCTGCATGAATAGTTACCGGAAGCAGAATATTAAATAAGAACACTGCCATAATACCTAAACCGGTAAATTTTCTCACTTTACTCATATCACACCTCCATATAACTTTTATTCCAGAATGCGCTTTAGCATCTTAGCGCATTTATGGTTGTAGTTGTAGTTTTGTTATTTATACATCTCTTTCTTATCCCTGTCAAGATAAATTTCTATATTCCTCCCTATAAAATCAAATAGAGCGCCATAGCGCTCTATATCTTGTCCTGTATCTCTTGTCCACGGAGATAAGGCATAACTATAGGCGGTTTTTGAGTCCGCGCCTTTAAATAACCTTATAGGGATTGTTACTGCTATGCCTTTATCACTATAGCCCCTGTTTACATTGTCGTTGAATACAGAGGTATCTGTAACGCTATACCATGCAGAAAGTATAACACCGTTAATGAATTTGGAGATTGTTATTCTTGAACCAACATCGCCTGCCAGAAATCTTCCTATTTTAAGGTCAATTGATATATCCTGTTCAGGTATATTCAAACGGGCATCTAAAAATGAAGTACTATAAAAATCCTTTACACTATTTTCTTTTAATGCAAAAAAATCCTTTTCATCCCTCTTTTTTACAATACTGCCGCTGAGCCCCAGCATAACCCTTCCGCCAAATAGAGATTTGGCAATCTCTGCATCCACACCTGCATACTGAACCTCCAGATAACCTAATCCGAGTCTCCCGTATACTTCATTTTGCATTTTATGGATTTGCTCAAACATTAACCTCCCTAATGACACATGTTCATCCTTATATAAGACAATATCACTTCTTACCGGTATGGAAAGAGGCTCATTCACTGTAGCTACAGTGTTTAAAGGATAAACTTCTAATCCTGCAACGAATGAAGCGCCCTCCCATGGGTGATAACTTGTCCATCCTGACAATCCAAGCCTGTATTTAAAAAAACCTGACGGGTCGTTCAAAAATGTCTGGAACGATGGTCTAAAACCGTATTGGAACGGCTTTCTATTTATTGCACGCATATCCAATGTATCTGCCTTATCTGTTCTGATTTTTGATAAGTAAAGAAATTCATTTGAAGTCAATTTCTCTGCATAAAGGTCTTTTATATCTGACATGGCTGTTGCAAATTCAAACATCGGAATCCCATTTTTTTTAAGGGTAATATGTATGCTGTCTATGTCATATGGTTTTATCTCTGAAATAATTTGCAAGATAATGCCCAGCGCCTCTGTATCATAATAATATTTATCATTTTGAGCCTCTATCTGGATTTCGCCTTTTCCTATCTTAACAGCAATATCGCTAAAACCATAATCGCCAAGCGCTGCTGCTGTCCTTTTTGACAAAGGACTTAATTTGAGTTCTGGGTTTTCTTTATATGGCGGGTTATATATCGGAATGATTGGTTTGCCTATGTCAAAATTGGTTGAAAGATTAACACCAACCCTGTTTCCCCTCTGATATGTTAAATCCACCTCTGCCCATTTTAACGGTTTCCATCTGAAACCAAAGTTGTAGTTAGACGGGACGGGTTCGCGTAAATATTTATCATATGCAGGGTCTGATGTCTGCTCATGGTATTTGATAGGGCTATATTCCACCATCAAGGCATACTTGTCAGATGGCGCAAACTGAACCCCCCAGAAGAATTGCGAATCCTTTAACCAGTTTGTAGGTTCGCTAATCATCTCTATCTTTATGCCTTCACCCTGTGAAGGAAGCGGCCTATTGCCAAATCTGCCATTGCCAAAACCAAGTGTGAAATCAAATGGATATATCTGTTTGCTTGCAACCAGATATTGGGATGAATAATTCCTTGTGCCGTGCGGGTCCATGATGCCTATTGCAATGACAGGCATATATTTGTCTTCATAAACCAACTGATATTTTAAATCAATTGCCTTATCTTTATAATTGCCGTACCCCTGCCATCCAGAAGATGTAATCTCAGTGCCTAATATCTCTGTAATCCTTCCATCTATTTCTAATCCATTAAATGGACTTAACGTTCCATAATAATATCTGTAGGGGTCAATCTGACTAAAACCCAGCCTATAACTATTCTCCCTCATTACCCTTGCAGTAGGTATTTCCATAAGACCAGTGCCGCCCCAGTTAGATGGGCCTGTGAAAGGTTCATCGCCGGCAAAGGCGGGAAATGCAAGAAATGCGAGAAACGCGAGAAAAAATATAAGGCGGGTAAAACATTTCATTAATTTTTCCTTTCCCGCTTTTCTCTCATTTCCCACTTTTCTCGCTTTACTTGCCTTTCTCGCGTCTTTAATACAGTCTCAACACCACCCCTGTGGTTACTGCCATCTGCATGAGGATTTGCGTGATATCCCTTATTTCTCTGAGCCATGCTATGCGCTCAAGTTTTTCAGGCACAACAATGG